>JAFKGL010000012.1 GCA_017307065.1 Candidatus Paracaedimonas acanthamoebae | reverse complement strand
TAATCCCTGATTTATTCTTCTTTTATGACCTAGATGTAAGAGATTTAGTAAAAGGATTATCAAGAAGTTTTAAGTCTTAATAAGGGAAGAGATTCATCTCTGACCATCTATTAATACCATATCACACCTTGATACAAATTTCAAGAAAATTCAGCACACCAAATAATAAAATAATTAATATAAATCAAATATTTAATAAATAATTTTTAGCTCTTAAAATCTCCAATCATTATCAATTTGACATATTTTATGATAAAGAATACTTTTTTTAAATTCTAACTTGTAATTGATACAAATATTTTTATCTATTTTTTAGACAAGTATTATTTTCTGAAAGTAACATAAAATGATCAAAAAAAATCGTCCAAACCATTGGTTTTATTTACTTATCTACCTCCCTTGCTTTTGCTGGGAATTCTCTTCGTAAAGATAAATCAGGCAAACAGATGCCCCCGCTTTCAGTTTTATTAGCTGAAGAATCTCAAAAATATGAGTCTAAAAAAAATAAAGCTAAAGCCAAAGATAAGTCTTTACCTCAACCTAAAAATTCTGAAAAATTAAACGACAAACCCAACCAAGATGTGCCCTCGATTGCACTTTCATCTACTGAAGACATAGAAGAAAATACTCCTAACATTGAATCATTATCTGAATTTACAAGCTTTGAAAACTTAATCCAGGACGACAATCATATACGCTCGATTTCCCTTACACTTACTGATGACTCAAAAAAAAATACTTTTAAAATTAACTCTCTGCTTCGATATCAAAATCTTGAAAAATTAACCTTTTCCGGTTCCGGTAGTATTTTTACGAGTAAAGTACCAATAAATTCTCTCATCAAGTCATTGAATATTTTTTCACAGTTGAAAATCCTTGAGTTTGTGAAATTAAGATTAGGTCAAGATAGCTTATTATTTCTTACATCAGCTTTTACAAGTTTAACAAATCTTTCATCTTTAAAGATAATTCGGACATATCTTCCGGAGGGCATCCCACGGGCCTTATCCTCAGTATTCTCAAGTTGTCCAACGCTTGAAGAAATAACTATAAACACCCTTTTCGTAGATGTTCTATCTGACTTTCTCCCTACCCTTTCTTCTCTTAGATGTTTCAAGTTAAAGACATCATTTTTAGATGATGAAAGAATGAGAGGATTATTAAAAATCCTGCCATACCTTCCTTCTCTTCAAAAGCTAAAATTAGAAATCAATTCGTTTACCAATAGAGAAGCGATACCTTTATTGCAAGCGATAGGCACGAACACAACTCTCTGTCAATTAAGTCTAAAGGGGAGAACTTCAAGCGAAGACTTAATTGATGAAATAAAGAATTTACTAGAAGTTAATACAACTCTTCAAAGTTTAAAAATTAAGCATGAAATGCCCCAAGAAGTTGAAACCTTATTAGCTAGAAATAGGAACTGGGCGATAACTTTAGAATCATTAGCGACCCCCCCTCAAAAATCCTCACCTTACGCTTCAAACGAGTTCCTAAATCTCGAATAATTCAAGAAAGCTTATGGGTCTTATTGATAAGAAAATAAGCTTTCTGTTTTTTCAATTCATATAGCCTTAATTAATATATTGTGACGGATTGAATAAGAGGTCTGTCTCTTTTTATCATCTTTTAAATGTTAAAATTTATGGGAGATATTTCTATTTTATTTTTGCTAATCTCCCTATTAATACTTTGATAATATATAAAATTATCTTTACTATTAACAGATGTCTTCTATAAAAAGCAGTAAAATTAATGAGGCATCCCTTACAGCTGCGAAAACTTAAAGATTATAAGTCTGCTCTTTCTTTTTCATGCTCTTGTATGGGTAAAAGAAACGCGTCAATATCCAAAATATCCCCAGGTTGGCATTCAAGAACCTTGCAGATAGCCTCTAGTGTTGAGAATCTTATCGCTTTTGCTTTTCCTGTTTTCAAAATTGATAGATTCGTTTCAGAAATACCCACAAGCTCAGAGAGCTTATTGAGTTTCATTTTCCGACGCGCCATTAATTCATCGAGACGAACAATAATTTTCACAAGATTTCTCCTTAAATAACCATGCGTTGCTCTTCAGAGATCTGATGAGCTTGCTTAATTAAGAAAATGATGAGGTAAAGACACAAAGCCAATAGAATATTGTTAATATTGTCCGTTCCAAACGTGACAGATATTGTCTTGTGTCCAACGGGTAGATGCCATGTGGTAATAAGACTCATTGCTGTTCGAGAAATAAGATCGTAAATAATTGAAAATAAATAGAAGCGCGCAATCTTCTCATAAAGAGAAATCGACGCTGTTGAAAAAGGCTGCCCTTTACGAATGAGTTCTAATAACTTATGAAGAGAAAATAAAACAAAAATAAAGAGCGCGCTTCCTATAGACTCAACAAACCATCCCGTTAGACGCTGACCAGTACTTAATGCTTTTAAGGACTCTACAGAAAGAGATGTCGTAAAAAATCCACCTATTTCCCCTATTTTTCCTAATCCCAAAACATCCTGTGACCAATTTAAGACAGGCATTAAACCTGTTATACAAATATACACAATTAAAAATTTTTTTAACGCCCCTAACAATCTCAGATATTTAGATTTATTTTCCACTTTACTCTTCCTTATCACTTTACATTCTCATAACGTATCATAGATAAAGTGGTTTTCAAGTATTAATTTTATGAAATTCATAAAATTATATCTTTTTTTCGTTATATTTTTCCAAAAAGTTAATTATTATAAGTTCTTACAAGAAGATTTATGTCGCGCGATCGATGTTCATTAGAAAGAACGAAAGTGACTTTTATAAAAGACCAAAGGATGATCACTCTCCCCTTTTTCTAGGTGCAAGACCTCCGCGATAAGAATATGATGATCGCCAGCAACATGGATGGCTTTGGGTTTGCATTCAAGAGCTGCTACACAGCCTTTTAAAATAGGATTCCCTAAAGAAGAAACCTCCCATTCGACCTCTTGCCAATCCTTTAAATCATGAACGGCAAAACTTCTTGCTAATGCCTCCTGATCACTCGACAAAATATTGACTGCAAAGTTGAAAGCCTCTGTAAAACAAAGGGCCGTCTTTGAATATTTATTTAAGCAAAACAATAAGAGCGGAGGCTCTAAAGAAGTCGATGTTAACGAATTAATCGTCATTCCATGAGGATCACCTTCAGAATCACATCGCGTCAGAATTGCAACACCTGTCGTAAAATGGCTCATGGCTTTCCGAAAATCCCGAGAAGACAAGGACACTCTTAAAGAACTTTCTCTAGAAATTGTTGAGCACGTTGTGTCTTAGGTTTTTTAAAAAATTCCTTGGGCGTCGAAACCTCAAGAAGCTCTCCATCATCTAAAAACCAAATATGATCGGCTGCTTCTCGTGCAAATCCCATTTCATGGGTAACAATCACCATGGTCATTTTTTGCTGGGCAAGGTCTTTTATCACTTCTAAAACTTCTTTTACCATTTCAGGATCTAAAGCCGACGTTGGCTCATCAAAAAGGATAACTTCAGGTTCCATCGCTAAAGCTCGTGCAATCGCAACTCGCTGCTTTTGTCCACCCGAAAGTTGGGTAGGATATGCAGACGCTTTATTCAAAAGACCAACTTTCTTTAAAAGCTCTTTTGCTTTTACTATGGCACTCTGCCGAGATTCTTTTAAAACTTGGCAAGGGGCATAAATAAGATTTTCCATGACCGTCATATGGGGAAAGAGATTAAACTGCTGAAAAACCATTCCTATTTTTTGCCGAATCAAAGCAATATTACAAGCTGAGTTTGTAATATCGTTCTGATTGATAAAAATTTGACCTTCTGTGGGTTTTTCCAAAAGATTAAGACATCGCAAAAGTGTCGACTTTCCTGATCCTGACGGCCCTAAAATTGCCACGACTTCGCCTCGGACAACTTCTGCCGTTACCTTTTTAAGAACATTCAGATGAATAAAATTTTTAGAGAGGTTCTGAATTTTAATCACTTTTGTTCAACCTTTTCTCTAACAGAGTTGCAAATTTAGAAAATAAAATAACAAGTATATAGTAAATGAGCCCAACAGCAAGAAGTGGCTCAAAATAAATATATTTTTCAGCGGCAATAATAGTTGCACGCCTCAATAAATCAGCCTCTCCAATCATGGAAATGATGGCTGATTCTTTTAAAAGATTCACAAATTCATTCACCAGAGCGGGTAGAATGTTTTTAATAGCTTGAGGAAAAATAATATCCCGCATCATAATGTGTTGTGGGATACCCAAAGCTGCTGCGGCTTCAAATTGCCCTTTATCAACAGCTTGAATACCAGCACGAATGATTTCCGAGACATAAGCTCCTGAATTAAGTGAAAAAGCAAGGACTCCAGCTTCAAAAGCTGTAATTCGGTACCCCGTTAATTGAGGAAGGGCAAAATAAATAAGGGAAAGTTGCACAAGCAAAGGCGTCCCTCGAAAAATGGATGTATAAAAGTTAGAAAAAATTCTGAATGCTTTATAAGAAGAAAGCTTCATTAAAGCTAAAATAGAGCCAATCATAAAACCAAAAAATATAGAAAGTAAGGTGTACTTTAAGGTAACTAACGTCCCTTCAAGAATATATGGAAATGAATCAATAACGATCGAAAAATGAAACAAAACGATTCTCTCATCAAAAAAATAATGGGAGATATTATCATGATTTTAACCAAAGTCAAAGAAGCTATACTTTTAAATAACTTATGTTAAAAAACTTCACGTAAAATATTAACAAAAAATTCATTAGTTATAATTTAACTTATTAATAATATTTTAATACTTATATTATTATAATAAAAATGTTAGAATATAAATATAATTATAAATAAAAGAGGAGGATTCCCATGAAAACATTAATAAAGAATTTCCTAACACAAGAAGAAGGGGCATCTTTGGTTGAATATGCAATCTTAGCAGCTCTTATTTCTGTCGTTGCCATTGGAACAATCGGAGAACTTGGTACTAAAGTCGAAAAGGCTTTCTCTGATATTAAGGATAAATTCACAACTTAGTATCTAGCTTATAAGAAAAGAGGGCTGAAAAAATTCAGCCCTTTTTATTTTCTCAGTTATTTACTAAGCAACCGCTTCTTTTAAATTTTTACCTGCCTTAAATTTAGGAAGCTTTGACGCGGGAATCTTAATCTTTTCGCCTGTACGTGGATTACGGCCTTCACTTGCGGCACGGCTTACAACAGCAAATGTACCAAACCCAACAAACCGTATTTCACCATTCTTCTTCAAAGCATGAGTAATGGCATCAAAAATACCATCAACAGCCTTTGATGCATCGTTTTTTGTCAGCCCAGAAAGAGAAGAAACTTTTGCTACTAAATCGCTCTTATTCACGTTAATTACCTTTTGTTCCGATTAATCCAAAGGAGCTACTCAGCTCACACACAGTAGTCAGTCTAGTAAAGACTATAACTGACGTCAATGCACAAAAAATAGAGGATAACTAAAGAATAAAATCAATATTAATATATTTATTAATTATTTCGATAAATGAAATCTTATAATTAATAGAATAATCTGTTATTTATTTCGAGCTGAATTTTCAGAGGTATAAACAACAACTTCGTGCGGATGAACATATCCCAAAACATCTTTGGCTCTCTCCGCTAAAAGATCAGAACATATTGAACCAGGACGCAATAACGTGACACGATTTTCAAGGTTTATCTCTTGATGTTTTAGGGAAGATAGACGCTCTTGAGCTTTAACGAGTTGATTTTCGAGGATCTGCCAAGCACAAATCCCTCTATTTCCTTGAATAAGATGGTAAGAAAAGTAAGCAATAGCACACAAGCCAAAGCTTGGCGCAAGAAAACGGTTGGCTCTTCTTTTTAGTTCACGAATTAACATGTGACGAAGGATAACATCTTCTTTATTTTATTACAATATCAATGAGCTCTTCTAGACAAAATCTTTCTTACCATCACACGAAGCTTAAGCTTATTTTTTACCGACCCCTGGCACAACGTAAGAGTAGTCTTTCATAATTCCAGCGACTTCTTCCAGGGCTCTTTCAAGTTGAGGGTCTTTCCCTGCGATATAATCTTGCGGTGTAATATCAATATCAATATCAGGGTCAACGCCATAATTCTCAATCTTTAAGCCAACATCTTTAAACCAAAAAGAAAATTCTGGCTGCGTTGTCATTCCACCATCAACAAGAGGATATCTGGGGGCAATACCTATAACACCTCCCCATGTCCTTTTGCCGATTAAAGGGCCCAATTTCATTAATTTAAAGGCGTGGGAGAACATATCACCATCAGAGCCAGCATATTCATTTGTAATTGCAACCATCGGCCCTGCAGGAGAATCTTCGGGATAAGGCATTAAACCATGATGGCGAGAAGCATCATACCCCAAACGGCGACGCGCAAGTTTTTCAAGTAAGAGGGCAGAAACATTCCCACCTCCATTAAAACGGACATCAACGATGAGTCCTTCTCGATCACATTCCGCGAGGAATGAACGATGAAATTCAGCAAATCCATGAGGCCCCATATCGGGAATATGAATATATCCTACTTTTCCTTCTGATTTTTCATGGATATAAGCTCGATTTTTCTCAACCCAATCACGATAACGAATATTTGTTTGAGAGCGCATTGTTTTCACAATCACATCTCTTTTATTCTTCCCATCTTTATCACTAACCGTTAAAGAAACTTCTATATTTGCTTGATAAACAAGCAAAGAATTCGGAGATGTTGTTTCGTTCAATTCTTGATGGTTGATAGCCCACAAAAGATCGCCTTCTTGGATACCTAAGCCAGGCTGCAATAAAGGAGATCCCTTTGTTGGCAACCAATGATCACCACGCGCAATCTTCACAAATCGATAAGCCCTTTTCTCTGGATCAAAGATAAAATCAGCCGCTAATTGGCCCACAGTATAGCGAGGAGCCATTCGAAGATCGCCTCCATAAACATAGGCGTGTGAAGTTCCTAATTCGCCTTGCATTTCCCAAAGCAAATCACTTAATTCTCCACGGCTTCCAAGACGAGGAAGCAAATTATAGTATCTTTTATAGATTTGCTGCCAATCAATCTTGGACATGTCTTCACTCCAGAAATGATCTCGCTGAAGGCGCCAAGCTTCTTTATACATTTGCTCCCATTCAAAAACGGGATTTATCGCAACTCGAAGACGACTTAAATCTATCCACCCGTTTTTACGATTGGGTTTATCCATTTCACGATCATCTGGTTTCTCATCTGCTTTAAAAACACGCAATTTTTGACCTGACTTATAACAAATCCATTGCTGGTCTAAAGAAAAATCAAGCGCAGAAACGTTATGGATTAAATCATCTATTTTTTGAGATTCAAAATCAAAAACTTCAAGTGTGCCACCTTCATAATCTGATGAATCTTCAGAATCATGTAATGCACCCTCGATATGCCAAGAAAGATAAGCAACCTTTCCTTTTAGAGCTACTAAATCACTATAAAGTCCTTCTTCAATTGGAAAAGATATTAATCTATTCTCAATTCCGTCTAGATCAATATTAATTTTTTCGATTTTATTTTTTTTCTCATCATCTTTTTTCTTATCTTTTTCTTCTTCGCTTTTTGTAGATAGTTTAAAAGCCTTAGGAACAAAAGGAGAGACCGTATCTTTTTGCAAAGAAATTGCATAAGGTTTCATTCCTCGAGGAAAACCTAATTCGAAGTGAAGCGCATCCCAGCTAGGATTAAAATGGCGATATGATAGAAAATATAAATACTTACCATCTGGATCGAAACTAGGAGATAAATCACGCATTAATGGTCGTGTAATTGGTGTGAGTTTTTTAGTTTTCACGTGATAGAGTTTTAATCCTATTGTACGACGTGTAAAAGAACAACTATAAGCAACCCACTCTCCATCTGGAGACCAAACAACATCATCAATATTTGAATGCTCACTTCGATCAATTTTCGTAAGCTTCCAAGAATTTAAATCAATATGAAATATTTCATTTCGATGATTTACAAGAATTGCTTCATCTTTATGAGGATTAGGATAAATATTCTCGGCGCGCCCAAAAGATAATTCTCCTGAGGAACTTAAGCACTCAGAGGTACCTCCATGGTAAATCTCAAGCATTTCTTCACAATCACGATCATGAACGAGAAGAACTCTTTCGCCATCATGCAACCATCTTGGAATACGAAAACGGACACCTTGTTGCGCCCCAAGTTGAAAAACGGCACCTTCCCAATTTCCAAAGGCAAGCGCCTTACCCCGTGTCACAACAGCTAAATGGTGCCCTTTAGGATGAATTGAAAAATCTTCCAAGTATCGCACTGGCGTAATAAATTTCCGATTACGTTGGAATTTAGCGCTGTGGTAGTCGAATGTAACTTTTTGGGTGATATTTTCTTGCGGATCAAAGAGATAGATGTCTCCACCTGCATGATAAACAATCCGATTACCATCTGTTGATTGGTTACGAACGTAGTAATCTGAATGGTTGGTATGCTGTTTTATATCTGTCCCATCAGCAAGACAAGAATATAAATTTCCAACTCCTTCATGATCGGAACTAAAATAAATACGGTTTTGAAGCCAAAGAGGACGTGCAAAATCACTTCCTAATTCTAAAAGATTTTTAAAATCTCCTTTACCAGACTGATCAATCCAAAGTTGTCCTGCTGTCCCGCCACGGTAACGCTTCCAAAATCCATATTCTCGATAACCATGTCGTTGAATGACCGCAACTTTACTTCCCTTTTCTTTAAAAGAAATAAAATTAGCCGGGCCTATTGGTAGCCGCTGAGGTTCTCCCCCATGAGGAGATACACACCATAAGGCATTCCACCGACTAAAAGGTTGTCCTGCTGAGCTTGCAAAAATAATTCCTTCTTCCGTCCATGTAATTACATTTACTTCTTCTCCCAAGAAAGTGAGCCGCTTAATAGGTCCTCCCTTACTTGGCATGATATAAACTTCCGGATATCCTTCCTCTGAGCCTGCAAATGCTAATTGCTCGCCATCTGGAGAAAAGACTGGTGTACTAATAGAACCAAGACCAGAGGTAAGCCTGCGTGCAACACCTCCTCCGCTTGAAATCACCCATAAATCATCCTCAGAGACAAACACAATTTGATCTTTAAAAATTGTGGGGTAACGGTAATAACCTTCTGCACTCATAAACAAATCTCTCTTTTCTTTTTCATATGTTACAGGATAAGGAAAATCTCACTAAAATCAAGCATCAGAGAGAATTAATTATAATAAAATTATATATAGCAAAAATTTTGATGGTTTCCCCCTCAAAACTCAATAATCATACCATCGTAAGCAGGCTCAACATGAGAAGGGAGCTCTTTTTTTAGGCTTTCATAATCAAGGCTAGCGTTCATATGTGTTAAGATTGCTCTTTTAGGTTTCATCTTTTCAATCCATTCCAAAGCTCTTTCAAGATGCAAATGCGAAGGCTTGGGATCACGACTCAAACAATCAATAACCCACACATCAAGGCCCTTTAGATGCTCTTGAGCAGCTTCTCCAAAATCTGTGACATCTGTAGAATAGGCCATATTTCCAAATCGATAACCGAGCGAAGTTCCTATTCCATGGGTTTGTGTAAAGCTAATAATAGACGTCTCTTGGACTAAAAAAATATCAGAAATGACTTCAGATTCTAAAATCTTAGGATAAATAAAATGCTCTCCGCCTTCAAATAAATAAGAAAAATTTTCTCTAAGCCTTTGAATAGTCTCTTCACTTCCATAAACAGGGATAGTTCTCTCTTTTCGTGCAAAAAAGAGAGAGCGCAACTCATCTATTCCATGAGTATGGTCTGCATGTTCATGGGTATATAAAACAGCATGAATATCTTTCAGTCCAAAGGTTAAAAATTGTTGCCTTAGGTCCGGAGATGTATCGACAAGTAATCTTTTTTCCTTATATTCAACATAAATAGAAGCTCTCATTCTTCTATTTTTAGGGTGCATTGGGTCGCATGCCCCCCAAAATCCGTTAGGTTGCACTCCGATAAGGGGAACCCCTCCAGAAGGCCCACATCCCAGAATAATTACTTTATTGTTGCTCATTTTGTCTTGCTTTAGAAAAAAGCTGAAAAAAATTATCTGTTGTTATTTGAGCAAGTTCTTCTAATGACACTGCCTTTAATTCTGCTACTTTTTCAGCTGTATGAATCAACATAGCAGGCTCGTTTCTTTTCCCACGATGAGGAATCGGCGCCAAGAAAGGTGCATCTGTTTCTACCAAAAGTCGATTTAAAGGAATTGTGCGGACGACATTTCGCAACTCTTCAGCTTTTGCAAAAGTCACTATTCCAGAAATAGAGATATAAAACCCTAAAGCCAGAGCCTCTTCTGCCAACCATTGGCTCCCCGTAAAACAATGAATAACGCCTTTAGCTTTCCTTGCTGATTTTTTTAGTAAGTTTATTGTTTCTTTTTCTGCTTCTCGCGTATGAATACTCAAAGGAAGATCTACCGCTGTTGCAACATCAATGTGCGCTTCAAACATCTCTTGCTGAAGCAATCGTGGACTATGTTCATAATAAAAATCCAAACCAGCTTCGCCGATGCCAACAACTTTAGCATGTTGAGTGCCTTCTTTAAGGTCCTTACTTAATTCGACTAAGGAAATATTTTTCAATGTCTCTTCTGCTTCATGAGGATGAATACCCACCGTACAAAAAACATTTTCATAGGTATCTGCAATTTCTTGCAAGGGCTTAATTTCTTCTTTCTTTGTACAAATTGTTAAAAGCGTATTAATTTTTTGCTCTTTTGCTCTATGAACAATCGTACCTACTTCCTGAGAAAATTCATCAAAATTAAGATGGCAATGGCTATCAACGAAATTCATTCTCTATTCCTTCATTATAAGCTTTAGGTCCAAAAACAAATCCAAGCATGATGACAGCCAAACAGTATTTACGCTCAAGCCCAACTATCTGCGGATGATGATAAAAAAAGTTTATTTTATGATAATGCTGTTCCCAAAACTTAAAAGGAAAGCGTTTAAAGATCTGTGATTTTAGTTGAGTATCTCCAAGCTTAAAAATATCGTCTTCGTTTTGACCTATTTTAAGAAGATATCGTCCAAGCCACCATGATATAAAATAACCGATAGCCCGATATGGATCAAAGGACTTATCTGGCTGAGTTTGTGTATATTTTTCAATAAAAGGAACTAATAATGTGAACTGCCCTTTAATAGAGCTTTGTAAAACATCTAAAAATTCTTGATAAAACTGCTTTCCACCTAATTGCCAGAGCATCATTGCTCTTCCAGGGGAACCTTCAGCAAACATTGTTAATAGCTCAAGCTCATCAGCTGGTATATTCGGATATTTTCTAAGAACTTTTCTAACTTCTTCATCCGTCAATCTTTTGAGAACGATTCTGTGGCAACGAGATCTTAGCGTAGGGAGTACTTGCTGTTCTTGGGAGGCGCATAATATTAAAAGCGTTTTAGGAGGAGGTTCTTCTAGGCTTTTTAAAAGAGCATTTGCTGCTTTTCTCCCTAAACAGTCTGCATCTTCGATAAGAACTATCCTCCATCCACCTTCTAAGGGTGTTGTCTGCAAAAACTGAACGACTTCTCTTACTAATTCAAGAGGGATTTCTTGCTGGGCTTTCCCCTCTTCATTGATTTTCAATTGGATATGCTTAAAATCAGCATGACTTCCATGGATAAGGCGGCGATGCATTGGATCTTCAGAAGTCATCTCGATATCTAAGTTAACTCCTTTAAAAAGAGTAGATATGAGTTGAAATGCTAAAGTTGATTTTCCAACACCTTTCGGCCCGATAAGAAGTAAACCATGAGGTAGCACATGATTTTTAATTTGTTCTGCCAAATCCTGAAGGATACGCGTGTGACCGACAACAGGGATTATCTTATTAACCTCGAATGACATTAGAATAAATGACTCTGGATAGTCTTAAGGAGTGTATCCTTAATTTGAGGCTCACTTTCTTCTGCATTAATAACAATGCATCTTTCAGGATGGTTTTTTGCAATCTCTAAAAAACCCTTACGGACTTCGTGATGAAATTGTAAATTCATGTGCTCAAATCGATCCTCGTGAGATGCACGCTTATGGGCGCGGGTCAACCCAATTTCAGGGGTAATATCCAATATGAGCGTCAAATCAGGGGTCACGCCCTCCGAGATAAAATTATAAATTGTTGTCAAAATTTCAAGGGAAAGATGCTGAGCGTACCCTTGATAAGCAATTGAAGAATCATAGAATCGATCACAAATAACCCAAATTCCTTCTTCTAAGGCCGGTTTTATTGTTTTAAGAATATGATCTCTTCGAGCAGCTGTAAAAAGCAAATATTCCGTCAATGCATCCCAAGAATAAGCTTCGCGATCTACAAGCAATCCTCTAATTAATTCAGCTCCTGCACTTCCACCTGGCTCTCTCGTCAATAAAACACGCTGCGCGCGGGACTCAAGGAATTCTTTTATATAAGCTACTTGTGTGGTCTTCCCTGCTCCTTCACCTCCTTCAAGCGTAATAAATTTACCATGAACCATACTTAATTATGCCCAAAAAGAAGATAATGAATAGCTGCCTTAATGCGGTCAATAAAATCAGCTTTCTCTACTTGAGATCCTGCCACCAAAGGAATTTCTCTATCTTTGTTGGTATTGAGACCTTTTATAATGAGTGTCCCTACTCTCTGTCCTGCTTTAATAGGAGCTGGAATGGGAGATTGATACTTTACCTCTATCTTTAAGTTCTTACTTTCGTGACGAGGCAATGTGACATAGACGTCTTCTTCAACAAGCATCTCAATCGAAGACTTATTTCCTAACCATACATCCACTTTTTCAACAACCTCAGACGCTTTAAACAATAAAGGACTCACATAATAAGAAAAACCCCATCGCATCAATGCTTCTGAATCTTTTGCTCTTTCTTTCTTTGATTTTGCGCCATTAACGACCATAATAAGACGACGTCCATCTTGGATAGCAGAAGCAACAACACCATATCCCCCTTCGTCCGTATTCCCTGTTTTTAAGCCATCACACTCAGGCATCGTATAAAGAAGAGGATTACGATTCATTTGACGAATCCCATTAAAAATAAAAACCATTTCTCTATAAAAATGATAATATTCGGGAAAGTCCTTTATTGTTCTCTCTGCAATCAAAGCTAGATCCCGGGGCGTTGAATAATGATTCTCATCTGGCCAACCTGTCGCATTTACAAAGTTTGAGCAGCTAGCACCAAGTTCACGTGCTTTATGTGTCATTTGTGTCGCAAAGGCCTCTTCACTTCCAGCAATCCCTTCGGCAAGAACAATCGAAGCATCATTTCCTGATTGGACAATGACACCCCGAATAAGATCATCAATCCTTATACGATCACCCACCTTAACAAACATTTTTGAGCCTTGTTTACGCCAAGCCTTCTCACTTACAACAAAGGTATCATCTAATTTAAGACGCCCAGCCTTTAATTCTTCAAAGACCAAATACATCGTCAGTATTTTCGTCATGGATGACGGAAGCATTTGAACATCTGCCCCCTTATCAAACAGGACTTGATCTGTTGTCGTATCAATTAAAATCGCTTGTGTTGATTCAAGAGGAAGTTTTTCATCAGATTGGGCAGATGAAGTTATCAAAAATGTTAAAAAAACAAAGAGATTAATTTTTTTATTTTTCATGAGCTATTTATCCATTAAAGACGACGATTGAATCACTCGGTGTAGAACATCCCATTGATTTAATGTGGTTAGCAAGTTTCCGAGCTTGCACATCATTACCACAAGGTCCGACTACAACCCGATAAAGTTGTTTTTTACTAAATTTTATAGACTCTAGACGTACAGGCATAGAACTTAATCTCCGTTGAATCAGAACTTTAGCCTGCTGAGCTTGCTGAGGATGAGCAAATGTTCCTGCCTGAATAAAAACACCTTTTGTAAAGGACGCTTTAGAAGCGTTGGTTCTATATCGCGCATTATTTCCTTTTTTATACGTGGCCTGTCCTGCACCATTTCTCGAAGACGTATAATTCACTTTTTGAATAATGGGCTCAGTTTTCTCTGATTTTTTTTCTTCGTGTTTTATCTCTTGAGAAAATTTAGTTATCTCATCTTTCAACGCTAACAAAATAGGTTCATGATTTTGAGGTGCGCGTGTTTTATTAAAAGAATTCTGTTTTTCTTTTTGTTTTTTTTGAGGAACATTTTGTGCAAGTAAAGTCTCTTTTAAACCTGGCTCTATCGTGTTGGTATGCCCCTGAACAAGTATCATTGTTTCAGGCATTAGGATTTTGACACGAACTCGAGCCGTCCCTTGCTTATAAAAACCTAAAAGTTGTGCCGTGCGCCTCGAGACATCAATAATACGCCCCTCAATAAAAGGCCCCCTATCATTAACTTTTACTTTGATGCTTCTTCCATTCTCTAAATTTTTAACTTCTAAAACACAGGGGATAGGCGCAGTTTTGTGAGCAGCACTAACCTCATTCATATCAAAGATTTCACCGTTAGATGTCTTCCTGCCATGGAATACATCTGTTCCTCCATAATAAGACGCTATTCCTTCTTCATCTATATTATAATGTGATTGCGGTGTATACCATTCACCTTTGATTTGATAAGGCTTATTATAAGCTTTTTTTGCGAAGTTAGGATGAACCTGAGAACATGCTGACAATGATTCAAAATCGTCACAAGGACCTCCACAAGCCCCTAAAAATAGCGTAGCCAATAGAGATAAAACTTGCGCAAACGACTTTATGGAATGCTTAGATTTAATCTGAGTGATTAAGTGCACTACTTCTGCCCTATCTATAGCATTAAGCATTACCTATACCGTCTAATAAAAATTACTCAGGCTTAGGTAAGAATTCATTTGTATAACCAAAAAGATAGCCGGTGACGAGACCTGCCCACTCTCTCATACTATTCCACCAAGCATGAAAACCACGATAAATGCTAAGGTTAAAAGACCAGCTATAATCGCCTCTTGTATGATAATCTACAGGATAAGGAATAACGTTCCAGCCTGCTTTCTTAAATAAAGCAACAGCACGCGGCATATGAATTGCAGATGTCACCAAAACCCACTTATCTTCCGGATTTGGCTTAATAATTTCATGGGAAAATTGGGCATTTTCAATTGTATTTTTCGACTTATCTTCAAGAGTAACTCTTCTCATATCAACCCCTAAGCGTTCAAATGCTTCTTTTGCAAATGAAGCCTCAGTTTCTTTCCCAACTAATTGATGTCCTCCTCCACTGAATAAAAGAGGAAGATGAGGATACTGCAAGGCTAATTCAATAAATTGAATCATACGACCACCAGCTTGGTTGTAAGAGGCCATATTTCTCGCATTTGAAACTGGCATATCTAAACTTCCACCAAGCAAAATTAAGCCTTTTGCGTCTGCTGAAATTTGAGAAGGTTGTTGAAAGCGATTTTCTAAAAATGTTGCAGACCATTGACCGAAAGGCAGAAAAACCATAATAACCAAGACAAATTCTGTGACAAATAAAATGCGCCGCCCCCAGGAACTCCATCGAGTTGCTAATAAATTAACCCCCAACATAATAAGCACAAAAAGAATAACATCAAAATTGATGATATAGCTAAAAACGTTATAAAGGAGATCGTAAAGCATATTATTTCCTCGATTTGGCACAAACTATCTGCATATTAGGCTATTTTAAGCTTTTTGCAAGCTGTTCTTTAGCTACTTTCTTCTTTTTTAGTGTTTTCTATTTTTCCAAAATAAGTAAGTCTTTTTAAGTCATTCTAGCAACATCATAGTTTTTCTATATTTCTTGGTTTTATCCTTCTCGAAGTTGTTGAGCTATGATAAGAAAAGGAAGATAAAATTAAAGGTATAGATGAAATTTAGTACGACACTTCTTGAAGGTATATTATTGAAGCGTTATAAGCGCTTTCTTGCGGATGTTCGTCTCGCAGGAGGCCAAGAGGTTACAGCTCACTGCCCAAACCCAGGGGCGATGCTAGATGTTGCAAGCCCTGGCCTTTCCATATGGCTTACCAGCTATCCACCAGAAAGTCCGCGCAAATTAAAATATACTTGGGAATTAGTAAAACATAATGATGTTCTTATTGGCGTCAATACCATGCACCCCAATAATATTGTTGAAGAAGCCCTTAAAGAAAAGAAGATTCCAGAATTTTCTTCTTATACAACGTGGCGAAGAGAAGTAAAATACGGCACAAATAGCCGTATTGATTTTATTCTTGAGGGCCCAAATCTTCCCCCATGTTACCTTGAAGTGAAAAATGTTCATCTTAAACGTGATGATTATGTTCAATTCCCCGATTCTGTCACTCTGCGAGGGACTAAGCATTTAAAAGAATTAGAAGCTATGAAAAAGCAAGGGGCGAGAGCCATTGTATTATATGTAGTTCAAAGAGAAGATTGCACACGCTTCAAGCCCGCAAAAATCATCGACCCTCTCTATGCAATAACAGCTTATAATGCGATGCTGCAAGGTGTAGAAACTTTATGTTATAATTGTCGAGTTACACCTGAAGAAATTATTTTAAACCAACCTATTACAGTGGAATTATAACGTTAATGACAACTTCTCCCCAAAATTTTGTTACTTACCAAGGACAAAAAATCCCCCTTCATAGTAAAGAAGATTTTGAAGGTATGCGAAAAGCTGGACGGCTAGCATCTCGCACACTTGACTTTATTGCCCCCTATATTGAACCAGGCATTTCGACTGGAAAAATAGATCAACTTTGTCATGATTTCATGGTTAACCATGGTGCAATTCCTGCAACCTTAGGATACAAAGGGTATACAAAATCCTGCTGCACTTCTGTTAACCATGTCGTCTGTCATGGAATTCCAAGTCATGAAAAAATTCTCAAAGAAGGCGATATCGTTAATATCGATGTGACCCCAATTGTTGATGGCTGGTATGGGGATACTTCGCGAATGTTTTCTGTCGGAAAAACTAGCATTCTTGCCAAGAGATTAATTGACGTAACTTATGAGGCCTTTTCACAAGCAATCAGTATTGTAAAACCAGGTATAACCTTAGGAGATATTGGCTATACGATTCAAAAAATTGCAGAATCAAACCGCTTTTCTGTTGTACGGGATTTTTGCGGACATGGTTTAGGTCGTGTCTTTCATACCGCACCTGAGGTTCTTCATTTTGGTTCCCCAGGAGAAGGTTTAGTTCTTCAGGAAGGTATGTTTTTCACTATAGAACCAATGATTAATGCTGGTCATTATGGTGTAAAAATTTTAAGTGATGGCTGGACAGCTGTGACACGAGATAAATCTCTCTCAGCCCAATTCGAGCATTCGATTGGCGTGACAGCAACAGGATATGAAATTTTTACGCTTTCCAATTAATCAAGTCATAATTTTTGCGATTATAGCTGTCTTGGAATTATATAATTACTGTAATAAAGCTTGTGCAAGCAACTTTGCTAAGCTAATTGAGTGATCGCATCCATGATTTCGGTTGATAGACGATCATTTGGATCGCCTTTTCTTTTAGCAAGATAGATGCCTAGTTTTTTAGATAAATTCCCATTTGGGGAAGAAATTACTTGAAGATTATAAGAAGATTTTACAGTATTATTATGTAGTTTTACGATAAAAGTAGGTAAATAAGCAACGGCTTTCCCTTGGCGGCATAGCTCTAAAGCAGACTCTAGCATATCTACTTTATACTTCACAGAACGTTCAATTTGTTCATCAGGCCAGCCATCCAATGTTTTTATGCTATTTGGAGAATCAATAATAGAAATTATAGGAGCCACAAAAGGAAGATCTGAAAACGCAACTTCTCCAAAAATATCTACTCGTCCATAAATTTTTAGTTCATAAGAAGTTATCCGATGATGAATGATCCCTGCCATTGGAATAGGGAGATTCGTGATTCCATAGTCAATTCGATAATCCAAAAGGCTTTTTTCTATTTCGCTTGGGATTATTTCTTGCAACATTAGTTCATTTATATGAGAGAGAGAATTTATTAGAGATCCAAGAAAATGAGTAGAAAAAATTTCAAAAGAACCAATCCGTAGAGGCTTAATAATTGAAGCATTATTCTTCTTTTTCTCTCTTAGCTCATGTCTTAATTTTTCCCAATCTTCCATAAGGGGGCGAGCTCTTCTAACAAGCTCTCGCCCGCTTTCAGTAATAGAAATTCCTCGCCCTGTCGGTACAAGTAAAGTAGTCCCTATTTCATATTCTAATTGCTTAAGAGCTTTAGAAAGTGCACTGGGAGTAATGCGTAAAGCATCTGCTGCTTTTCTAATATTCTCTATCTCGGCAACTACGAGGAAATATCTAAGTCGATTGCTGTCCATAAGTACACAAATGTTAACCTAAATTCGTTTTTTATATTTATGATTTTTATTTAGGTTATTTTTAATCGTTAATAAAAAAGGATATTTAACATGTATAATCCTGTAATTAATAAACCACAAAAGATTATTATTTGGCAAGACAAACAAAATACAGGAGCAATTGGTTGGATTGTTATTCATAATTTAGTCAATGGAGTTGCAGGAGGTGGTTTATTCATGCACCATTCTGCTTCTTTGCAAGAAGTTAAAGACCTCGCATATACAATGAGTTTAAAAAATTCATTACAATCTTCTATATTTGGAGGTGGAAAAGGAGGTATCAAATTTGATCCTTTTCATCCTGAAGCATCTTCTGTATTAAAGCGTTTTTTACAGGATAATAGCGAAATTATAAAAAATGAGTGGTGTACGGGTGGAGACCTTAACACAACCACAAAAGACATCTCAACCCATCTCGAAGAAGTAACAGATTTAAAATCTCCGTTTATATGTTTAGCGAATATGCTTGAGAAAAATGAAGGGATTAAAATTGACCTTGAAAAATTCCATCAACGCCTATTTTTCCCTGAAAATGAACTTTTTACAATAGAACAAGTTATAACAGGATATAGCCTCTTTAAAATTTTAGAAACAGAGATAAAAAAAACAAATCCTAAGCCTAAAATTATTATCCAAGGATTTGGAAAAGTTGCAAAAGCATTTTGCTATTGGATACAATCTACGTATGAAATCGTGGGTATTTGTGAACGAGATTGGTTTATTTATAATCCTCAAGGCATTCATATAGCTCCTTTATTATCTTTGGAAATTTTTGACACTCACGCATTCAAATCAAATAGAAATTTCTCTTTCACTGAGCGTAAACCCGAAGAAACTTCCGAAGATTTTTTGCTAAAATTTCTTAACCATACGCAAGGAGATATATTTTGTCCTTGCGCTGTACGCTACTCTATAACAAAAAAAATTTTAAATGCTTTAATTTCTCATACGTTCGTTCATTCCTCATTAAATAGTCCTTTAATTATATCGGGTGCCAATAATGTATTTGAAGAAAAACAACTTATTACTAAAGCTTTTAAAAATAATATAACTGTTTTTCCAGAGTGGCTTACCAACTCAGGTAGTGCGCTTTTATTCCTAGAAGCATTAAAATATCAATCTCCTCTTATTGAGTGGAAAGATTTTATTAAAAGAAGAATTTCCAATAGAATCATTAGTTTTCTAGCTGCTGCAAAAAATCTGTCTCATCTACATAAATTAAATATCTATGAAGCGTGCTGTTATCTTAGTCAAAGATTCCTTGATGAAGATAAACAAAAAATAAATAAAGTCGCATGAACAAGGAAGTAAAATGGAAAATAAATCTAACTTACATAATCTTTTTATAAAAATTTCAACGAGAGCAAGAAACTATCTTAAAATCAACAATGATATACAAAGATATCACATTTTTAACGGTATCCCTCATCAGCGTATAACAAGCAAAAAAGAAATTTTTGACTTATATCAATTAGGTATATTTTCTTCCTCAGATCAAAAAATTGCAGAAAATTTAGAGCTTGTGGAATTACAACCCAATGCAAATTACCGCCCCCATTATCACAAAAATAGTACGGCAACTATTTATATCATCCTTGGTTCTGGTGAATTTATTCTAAATGAAAAACACATTATATATAACCCTGGTAAACGTATCCTAATTCCTGCAGGAATTATGCATGGTTTTCAGACAAAAACACGTACCCTCTTTTTAAGTATTCAAAGCCCCCCCATCATTGATCCTCAAAACAAACATATTGATATACATTATGAAAAGGAAAATAGTTATGAAGAAAATTAATTACGATAATATTCCCCTAGGAAAAGGTATCCCAACGAATATGGGTTTAGATCACGTGGGAATTGTTGTTCCAAATGCTCAAGAAGCTGCAGATTTTTTAATGGAAGTTTTCGATGCAGACTTTGATTGGGAGGTTAAAAGAGAGCCACAGCCAACGGCAGGAGAGCGAGGATGGTCAACTCTGTTTGGAGTACACCCAGAATCCTATTTATCTCATGTTATTATGTTAAAATGCGGCGAACATCATTTGACACAATATATTGAACTATTTGAATGGAAATCACCTGATCAACTCACTCTACAAGGTGAAAATGGTTGGCACAAATTTAGTGACCTTGGTAATAGCTATATATCTTTTACTGTAAAAGATATGGATCAAGTCGTTAAACATATCAAAGAAAAAGTAATTCCTAAGTGGAAAGGAACGCGCTTTATCCAAGATCCACCGATGAATTTTCCTTTGCGTGGTGAAGTTTGTACTTCTACTTTTATCGTCTCTCCTTGGGGAATGTGGATAGAATTGACATCTTGGAGTCAATCAAAAGAAACAGGAAAAGTTATTAAAGCTCAACAGACATTTGAACAGAATAAATATATTGGACAATCTATAAATAACCTCCCAACTCCTGCTTTCTTGATTGATTTGGATGCGGTTGATCACAACGTTGACCTGATGGTCTCTCGAATAATAAATAAAGGTGTCGAATGGAGAGTTCCTGCAAAAGCTCATAAATGTCCAGAACTTGCACAATATATGATAGATAAAGGTGCAAATGGTGTTGTTCTGCTTACACTATCAGAAGCAGAATTCTTTGCAGATCATGGTATTCAAAATATATATCTAGCAAACATATTATTTACGAAAGAAGAACTAGAAAGACTCTCTTTACTTGCAAAGAAAATTAAGCACTTACGAGTTGCCGTTGATAGTGTTGACTATTTAAGGGATTTAGCTGCAGCTGTTGAACGTTGGGAAATTACAAGCCCTATAGAGGTATTAGTAGAACTAAATATCAACCATAATAGGTGTGGCGCAAGTGTTGTAGATGCCGTAGAAATAGCCCAAATTGCTAAAGAGATCGAAACAACAACAGGCTCAATAATTTTCTCTGGTATTACGGGTTATGAAGGCCACACCCCGATACTACCACCAGAAGAAAAAACACAACAAACACTAATTTCTCATAAGATACTTGCCGATGCAAAAGCAGCTATTGAAGCTAAAGGAATAGACGTAAAAGTGGTCAGTGGAGGAGGAAGTTGTAATTATATCGATTGTCTAAATGCTAATATTTTAACAGAAATACAAGCAGGCGGTGGTGCTATTTGCGATTTACTTTATTCGCGGAAAGCCAACTTGGGAGACCATGGGCATAAAATTGGTGCCTTAGTCTTAAGTCAGGTTATTAGCGTTCCAAATGATAAAAGTCGGGCTGTCACGAATGCGGGTTTTAAAGCTATTGGTTGGCACCCTTTCGGAGGTTTACCAGAACCTAGAGATCGCAAAGATCTCGTTGTTGTTGGATTAAGCGCAGAGCATGCGAGATTTGAAGGAATTGATTTAGCTAAATCTACGGCAAGTGAAATTGTTAAGGGGCAAGCAAATGTTGAACGCGGAGAAAAAATAGTCCTTATTCCAGGATATACAGATGCCATGGGGTTCTTACATAAAGAAATATATGGCGTTCGCAAAGATCTCGTTGAACATGTTTGGAAAACTTGTTCAGCCAATAATTGGAATTGAATAATTATCATGAAAATGCCTGATACCCTTGAGAGAATGATGTTTGGTTTTATTGAGAGTCAAACATTATTCGTAGGAGATAAAATAAAATTGTTTGATTACTTGGAAGAAAAAGGACCATCAAATTGTGAAAACATTAGCCGTGCTCTTAATTTACCTTCCTCGTCATTAGAGCGCTTATTAATCGTTGCAACTTGTATTAATTTATTAGAAAAAAGGAATCAAAACTATCAGTTAAAATCTGAATGGACCCCATTTCTTTCTCGAAAAAGCGATCAATATTGTGGTGAAAAATTTTCTCATTATTGGAAAACATCTTATAAAATTTTTGACCACTTAAAAACAGCCTTAGAGGAAAACAAGCCTCAATGGGATAAAATAGATAAACAGGAGTCTTCTAATAGCGCGTTAGTGAATGTTTATGCTGATTTTATCTATCTAAACGATACATCTACAAGAGAATTTTTAGAAACTATGTGGGCTTCTGGTTACAGAGATTCTGTTGAATTATGTGAAAAATTTACTTTTGATAACTATAAAAATCTTATTGATTTGGGAGGAGCAACTGGGTCTTTTTCTATTGCGGCACTTCATGCAAATAAAGATTTGAATGCAATAATTATGGACTGCGTAGATATTAAACCTTATGCAGAGAAAAAGTTTCATGAACACAATATGCTGGATCGGATAAATTTTCATCCAGGCGATATGTTTAAAGATAATTTGCCGACAGGAGACATGTATTCAATTGGTTATGTTTTATCAGATTGGCCAGAACAAGACTGCCTTTCATTAATACAAAAAATTTATGATTCTCTTCCATCAAAAGGGTTGATTGTTATTTTAGAGAAATTTTTTAATGAAGATAAAACAGGACCATATCTTACCGCTATGTTGAATCTAACTATGCTACTTGAAATGCATGGTTCCCACAGAACAACTTCTGAATATATGGATTGGTTAAAAGCCGTTGGGTTTACAAACTGCCAAACTATATATTCTTCTGGTGAAAAACACATGATTATAGCTCAGAAAAAATAACCGAGAAAAATAAAATTATAAATTCTTATAGAACACTTTTTTACCTTGGGACCTGAAACAAGGAAGCTAGAAGCCGTCCTATTTTTAGGGCATCAACAAAGAGGAAATTCAAAATGTCTTTATTTTTATCAAGAAATAGCAAAAAACTGATGAATAATAACTACCTTATCATTTTAGTATTATTTTTTATAACTTGCAATTCTAATTTAGTTTTTGGATCGAGGCATCTGATTGATTTTGATACTAAAAACCTAGAAAGAAACAAAAATATCCAGCAATTAGAACAAGATTTTTTAAACTCTCTAACAGAAGAAGATAGAGAAAATGATCTTCAAATACATCAACCTCTTTTGGAAGCAACGTCAAGTTCTTATCTATCAATTAATCAAAAATATCCGGAAAATGATTTTTTAGAATGGCTTGTTAAAGATCAATTTTCTAAATTTAGTTCTCAACCTCTTACTTCTAACAAATGCTTTAAAAGGTCTTTATTTACGATAGAAGCTTTTAGTGGAGGTGCCAGTAGCGTTATATTTTTTGTTCTTGGATATAATTTTATTGAGCGCTTTTTGAAATCAACAACCGTGCCACGCACTGGGCAGATCATTCTATCTTCTTTATATGGTATGACTGATTACATCCCTATGGTTTTTCTAGGAACTGAATTAACCTCAAATGTCATCAATAAACTATTTCATAAAAAGTCCCAGGAAGAAAAATCAATTGAAAGAAAAACAACATGTAAGGATCATATTTTAGAATATGGATTGAAGACACCTGTTATGATAGCAGCCATTTTATCTGCGTCTCCTCTTGTCTATTTAACCTATGATGATTTATTCCATTATATTAAATGGGCATGGCTTGTTCCAGGGATACCAACATTTTATGTACGGACTTTTATAGATTATTATTCAATAACTACCTTATCTTGGAATATATATAGTTCTCTAAAAGCCCCTATAGATAAAAGATTTGCGCGTTCTAACCCTCATAGTAGACGAGCTTATTCATTACGCATAAGAAATGTTCTCCAAAAAGCGCACTCATATATATCTTCCCTAAATTATTCCCAGGCTGAGGAGCTAACACAAATTCTTAAAGAGGACCTGGATCCTCTGGAAAAATTTAAAATTCTCTTTCATCCAGAGGATTTCATTACAGAACCAGTTAATATAAAAAAAGGCTCTCTCTTAAGAAGTATTATAGGAATTGCTGGTGGAATAGTGGGAAGTTGCGGCCAGATGATAGTATATCCTGTAGAACAAGATTCGTTTGCCCATCTTTTGACATTAGTTGGTCTCGAAAATAAAAAGCCTCTGATAAATACTCTTGCAATTATAGGGACAGTCACTGCTTCTAGTTTGAGTGCTTTAGCTACTTGGAATAGCACTCTCAAATTTTATGATGCCGTCTCTGGAATATTTTCATCGATTTTCAATTGTTTTAAACCTCAATCAGAAAAAATAATTAATACTGAAAAAGAAAATAGATTTTTTTGGAAACGCCTGGGCGTAGGCATCGTCTCTGGAATATTAGCGGTTTGCAGTGTAGGACCATCAGCAGAGGTTACTCTTAAATTTTTAAATATAAATGAGATTTTTCCAAAGCTTGAACTTGCATGCGCGGTAATTGCAGTGTTTTCAACCACTTTTTGGGTTATGGATGAAGTCTTATTAAAATTACTAAAAGCCGAAGATCCCCGCCAACAACTCTTAAATATTATAGATGAAATCATTTTAAAGATTCCAGATCTTTCTAAAAAAGAGCTCAGAAGGCTAGTTCATATGTTTCAAGAAGGAGTAAATATTTAAAATTTTAAATCATCGTATTCTCAAAAAGACTAAAAATATTTGACAAAAAGGATATACATAATGACGCAAGTAAACTTGATAGATACATTTAGCGTACATCACCTTAAGCCTGTTTATGAAAAAATTAAAAATGAAACTTGGGGTGAAGATAGTATAAATTTTGCGAGCTTGATTAGCATGCAAGAACTTATGAAATTTAATGACTGGCTTAATCTTACATCAGAGAAAATTATTTTAGATGTATGTTGTGGCGTTGGTGAAACGACCATGTACTTTGCTCAGAAAAATAATTGTACAGCATATGGTATAGATATCAGCACTGAGGCGATAAATTCTGCCAATAATTCAACCAAAAAAGATGGCTTAAATGTTAAATTTTTAGAAGGAGATCTAAAAAATAATCTTCCTTTTTCAAATACTTATTTTGATGCAATTGTTTGCATAGAAGCAATTCTTTATTTTGATTATCATGAGAGGCTTCGTATTCTAAAAGAATGGAACAGGATATTAAAACCTAATGGTAAATTAATTTACACAGATCCTTGCATAACATCAGGAATTCTTAGTAATGAGGAAATTTTACAACGTGTTATATCTGGAACATATTTTTTTACTCCTCCTAAATTACAAGATGACCTTTTCAAAAGTAGCGGCTTTGAACTTATAAAATCAGAAGATTTTACAGAAAATAATGCAGCAAAATTATCAAAAAAATGGTTGGAAGCAAGAGAAAGAAAAAAACTCGATCTAGAAAAATTAGAAGGTATAGAAACATTTAACCGTATCCAATCTTTTCTTAACGTCTATCATCAACTTTATAGTAAAAATAACAATCAGAGGAAGCTTTCTCAATTCGCCTACTATTTAGTTAAACGTGAAGAGTTACTTTAGTAGGTTTGTAGACAATTTCTTTCATTCATTAAGAAATATTTTATAGGGCACGAATATAAGAGCATTCATAATAAACGTTCTTCTAAGACTTTAATATGGATGCTTTTTAATGATCTTGATGAATATCGATCTTCTAAGTTAGGATCAAGAAGATCTATCCAAAATTCTCCTTTTGTTTCAAAAATATGCTTGAGCAATGTACTCTTGCCTGTATTCCTAGCTCCAAATAAAAAGAAGCTACGTGAAGAGGGTAACTTAAGAAATCTATTTGTAAATTTCATTTTAGACTTTAATCATATTATATCCGACATATTCGGAGTATAGTCTAATTTTAATCATGAGATTAGAAAATAGAGGTTCTGTTAAAACGCGACATTACTACTTGGGACTTACATTAATAGATCACACAATTATGATTATGCAAAACCCGAATACTCAGAACTAATCTCTGTTTATGGAGAGAATGACTAAAGATACCTTATATACTCTCATTCATAATTAAATGTACGGTTGTTAATGGTTTTTTCCCTCGCAAACTATTTACCGTTCTTCTACAGGAAATTCTAATCATCTCAGAAAGCATTTCTTCTTTATGCCAATACTCTTTTGGCATCTCTTCAAATGCCAATTCAATTTGTTTCCCAATTGCCTGGATTGTCTCTTCTTCAGCACCTTCTTCGGCAATCCCCAAGAGAGTAATGTGCGGTTGCCCATAGACTTGCTCATCTGCGTTTACAACAATTGTTATAAATACAACGCCTGTTGTCATAAGCTTTGCCCGCTCTCTCATCTGAAGACTAAATAAAGGCACAACAACATTCCCATCTAGAGTTAGCTGTCCATGAGGAACTTCACCTATTATAGTAGGTTCATCAGAAGTCAGATTAATGAGAGCCCCATTATAAGGAACAATTACTTTTTCTATCCCTAAAGATTGGGCATATTTTGCGTGCTCCCGCAAATGAGACGGCTCTCCATGAACTGGCACAACAATCTTAGGTTGAACCCAAGAATACATATCTTTTAAATCTTCTCGAGCTGGGTGACCAGAAACATGAATCCCTTCAATTTCATCCGCATGAATTACTTTTGTTCCCATCTCAATCAACTGTTCTTGGATTCCTTTCACAGAAATTTCATTTCCTGGAATCATCCGTGCAGAAAAAATAACTGTGTCCCCCTCACTTAACTTCAACCGTGGATGTTCATTTGAAGACATTCGCGCAAGTGCAGATCGCGCCTCTCCTTGAGAACCTGTTGAAATTAATAATATCTTTTTACGGTCTAAATCCTGAATGTCATCTTCTGCTACAAAAGGAGGAATTCCTTTTAAGTAACCAAGCTCTCTAGCTGCCTTTTCCATCCGAATCATAGAACGCCCCACCAGGACAGGAACACGGCCAGCTTCTTGAGCTGCAATTGCACAGCTTGTAAGACGAGCAACATTACTCGCAAAACAAGCAATTACCACACGCCCTTCTTTTTGACTCTTCACGAGGTCAATTAAATGCTTACGAACCGAGGCTTCAGAATCCGTTTTACCTTCAACAAAAACGTTTGTTGAATCACAAACAAGTGCAAGCACTCCTTCACGTCCAAAATCTTTCAACATTTGTATATCTGTTGTTTCACCGATCAAAGGCTCTGGATCAAGCTTCCAATCTCCCGTATGAATCACTGTACCTACTTCAGTTCTAATAGCTAAAGCATTAGGCTCAGGGATTGAATGAGTTAAATTAATAAAATTAATTTTAAAAGGATTGAGATCTATTTCACCATTCAAAGGTATTTCAAAAAGCGGCACTTTCTCTAAAAGCCCAACTTCTTGCAATTTTGCTTTTAGAATACGAGAAGTAAAGGGAGTTGCATAAATAGGGCATAATAATTTTTCCCATAAATAAGGAATAGCACCTATATGATCTTCATGAGCATGTGTCACGACAAGCCCTATCAGATCTTTTAGCTGTTTGGTAATAAAATTAATATCAGGCATGATAATTTCTATGCCGAGCTGATCTCCAAAAGTAATACCACAATCAACCATTAACCATTTTTTTTGGAATCCATATAAGTTCAGATTCATCCCAATCTCATTACATCCACCTAAAGGCAGAAATAATAGATCGTCAGGCTTATACCGCGGATTATCTTGTATTTTTTTATTTATTTTTCTCATGAATAATTGCAAGTCCATTTAATGTTAAATTTGGATCATAAATATCTATTACCTCAGTTGCTGGCTTAATCAAACCACCCAACCCTCCTGTGGCAATAACTTTAATTTGTTGTATGTTAAACCGTTCAATACATTCTTTTTGGGCTCGAGTGACTAACCCTTCTATCATAGATACATACCCCCAAAACACACCTGCCATCATAGAATCAACAGTGTTAGTCCCAATGATATGTTTAGGCTGACTGATTGAAATCATTGGGAGCTTTGCGGCGGCATTATAGAGAGCTTCAAGAGAACAATTAACGCCCGGCGCTATTGCTGTACCACAGAAATTTCCCTCTGCATCAATTAAGCTCATTGTTGTTGCTGTTCCAAAATCAATGACTAATAATGGCCCTCCATATAAAGTATGAGCAGCAACAGCATTTACCATCATATCAGCCCCTTCTTCACCAGGCTGATCAATCTTGGAGAGAATTCCTAGATTCAAGAATGAGCTTCCTATAACAAGAGGCTTATTCTTAAGATAATGGGAGCAAAATTCTTGTAAAGATTCCACAAGATCAGGAACTACTGAACAAAGAATTGTTTCTTTAATATCTTGAAAAGATAAATTATGAAGCTTGAGAATTTGCCCAAACCATACAGCCCATTCATCCACAGTATATCTAGAATTCGTTCTTGCACGCCAAGTGTATATTAACTCTCTTTGCTTAAAAAGTGCGAAACAAACATTTGTATTTCCAGCATCAATTGCAAGAAGCATTTTTTAATCCTGTAATAAAAAAACATCACCAGCAGATATTTTTTTAACTTCTTTGTTAGGAAGCTCTACCAATAATCTACCCTCTTGATCAAGATCAATAAATTTTCCTTTGATTTTTTCAGTCATCCCTTTCTTTCTTAGGATGATTTCTATTTCTCCCCCAAAACCAGCGGCATCTTTGAGCCAAAGCGCTCTTATCTCAGAAAATCCTTTATCTTCCAAGTGGTTCATTTTAGTGGTGAAATGTGTTATTAATAAAGAAAGGACTTCGTCTGGAGAAGGAACCTTTCCTCCTGTTTCTCTTAGAGAAGTTGCAAGATACTGTACTCCTCTAGGAGAATCCTGTAGATTAATCCCAACTCCTACAAGTAACCAAGAAGAATCAATAATTTCTAATAAAATACCCGATATCTTTTGCCCTCCAGCTAAAAGATCATTTGGCCATTTATATTTAACTTCTTCAGTGTATTGATTTTTTGAAAGGTAATGCTGAATAACTTCTCTTACGGCTAAAGCCGCTACAAATGAAATCTGCCCCCAAGTGTGAAAAGGCTGAGATGGTTTAAATGCAAGTGTCGTATAAAGATTTCCTGTTAGAGGGATCCATTTCCGATCATATTTTCCTCTACCTTTCGTTTGATCATAAGCAAGAACGGCAAACTGATCTTCAAGGTCAATTAACTGAGCCGCTTGATCCATTGTATTTTCGACAGTTTGATAGGTATAGATCTTCCAAGTTTTTGTTAACATAACTAGAAAAGGGCCTTAGCTGCATTTTGAAGAATTAAGAGAAACGCTTGAGGATAAAGTCCATAGAAAATTACAATCAATGCTGCCATATTCATAACAATCGTTGTTTCAAAAGAAATATATCTATCCAATCCTGGGCTCAATAACGTTTTCTCCGCTTCATTAAAATACATAATTTTGATGATTCTTAGATAATAAAAAGCAGCAACCACGCTCGCAATCATACCTGCTAAAGGTAATAGGATATAATTGGATTTTATTGCGACCATAAAAACATTCATCTTTACAAAGAACCCCGCAAAAGGAGGAATACCAGCTAATGAAAACATTAAAATTGCCATCACTGCAGCGATCAAAGGATACTCATGAGATAAGTTTGCAAATTCTTCTATGGTGTTTATACTTTTTCCATTCCGTCTTAAATTCAAAAGACATGCAAAAACACCTATAATTGTAAATACATAGACAACAAAGTATGAAAGTATACTCTCTACGCCAGCTTGATTTCTACTTAATGCTCCTATTAAAATATATCCCATATGCGAAATTGTTGAATAGGCGAGAAGTCTTTTGTAATTCTTTTGGAAAAGTGCCGTGAAAGCCCCCAAAAACATAGATAAAATGGAAAATATGATAAAAGCTGTTTCCCACAAAAAATAATGATCTTCCGTAAATTGAATGAATAAACGCACGACTACAGAAAATATTGCTACTTTTGGTGCTGTCGCTAGAAATGATGTGATTGAAGTTGAACTCCCTTCATAAACATCAGGAGTCCACATATGAAAAGGAACCAACGAAATTTTGAATGCAAGTCCTGAAAGTATCATGGTAATACCAACAATCAACATAGGGTCAGTCATCGGAATTTCTGTAAAAGCAGTCATCAAACTTTGAAATTCAGTTGTTCCCGTAAGAGCATATAAAAGACTACTCCCGAATAAGAAAAGAGCCGTTGAAAGAGATCCTAGAATAAAATACTTAAGTCCTGCCTCTGTTGTTAAGATCTGATCTCGCGGCAAAGCAATCAAGATATAAAGTGCTAAACTTTGTAACTCCAACCCCAGAAAAAGAGAAATAAGGTCGTTGGAGGAGATCATCAACATCATTCCTATTGTCGAAAATAGCATTAAAATAGGGATCTCAAATTGTACTAATTGATCATTTTGAAAGTGTCGAAAACTCATAAAAACAACAAACACAACAGCAAGGATAACAATTATTTTGCAAAATTGAGTATAGGCATTTGCAATAAAAAAATTATTAAATGAAACCGTGGGTTGTGAAGGAAAGAGAGACACTAGATATGCCGCAACAGCAAGAGAAAAAATAAGAATATATGTTGTTATATTTAGGGATGATTCTTTTTTTAAAACACCTATTAGAATCATGAGCAACACCATAATTGTTAAAAAACATTCTGGCAGAATAGATAGAAACTCAGCAAGTGTTGAAATATACATTAAAGCTGCCCTTCTAGTTTTAATTTTGTGTAAAATGGGGCAATAATTTTTTCAATTGCGGTTTCACTCAGAACAAAAATAGGTTTAGGATAGATCCCTAAAAAGATGATAGAGGCGATAATTGGGAATAAATATAGTTTTTCAATAAGAATTAAATCACTTAGCTTTTCTAGAGATTTATCTATAATTTTGCCAAGCATTACTCTTTTATAAAGCCAAAGAGCATAAGCCGCGCTTAACACAATCCCTCCTCCCATCATAAAAGCCATCCAACCACTTTTCTCAAATGACGCCACAAGCACTAGGAGCTCTCCCACAAATCCAGAAGTCCCCGGGAGTCCTATTGATCCTAAGAGACCTATCATAAACACAACAGCAAACTGCGGCATTCTAGACCTTGCGCCTGAATATCTAACAATTTCTCTAGAATGAACACGATTGTATAAAATCCCCACAGATAAGAATAAAGCAGCCGAAATAATCCCATGACTTATCATTTGGAATAAAGCCCCTTTTACACCCTGCTCTGTAAATGTAAAAATCCCAAATGTTACAAATCCCATATGCGCAATTGATGAATATGCAACAAGTTTTTTCATGTCTTCTTGCACAAGAGCAATAAGCGAAGCATACACGATAGCAATTATACTTAATCCAAAAACATACGGCGCAAAAAACTGTGAAGGTTCAGGAAATAACGGCAAAGAAAACCTTAAAAAGCCATACCCCCCCATTTTTAATAAAATAGCCGCTAAAATTACTGAACCTGCTGTCGGCGCCTCTACGTGTGCATTCGGAAGCCATGTATGCACAGGCCACATCGGAATTTTAACAGCAAAACTTATGAAGAACGCCGCCCATAACCAATACTGTTTTTCTCCAGAGAACGTATAACGATATGCCTCAATTAAATCCGTTGTCCCAATCTCGCCATAGATTGCAAATATCGCAATTAGCATTAAAACGGATCCCGAAAGCGTAAAAAGGAAAAATTTAAAAGCCGCATGGACGCGATTTTTCCCACCCCAAATTCCTATAATTAAATACATTGGGATCAATACAGCTTCAAAAAAAATATAGAAAAGGACTAAATCAAGAGCACAAAAACTTCCCATAATTAAGGTTTCAAGCACGAGAAATGTGACCATATATTCTTTTACTTTATCAGTAATTACATTCCAGCTTGCAAGAATAGCTAAGGGTGTTAAAAACGTTGTTAATAAAATGAAAATAAGGGAAATACCATCAATCCCCACGCAATAATTTAGCGAAAGTTTCGGAATCCATAGATACCTTTCCACTAACTGAAAATCTGATAGCGTTGATTTAAAATAAGACAAGACCACTAATGATAAAACAAATGTAGTGATAGAAGTTAAAAGAGCAACACCACGCGCATTTTGAGAAACAGATAAGGGATCGTTTTTAATTAAAAGTATGGCAAGAGCCCCTAACAAAGGCAAAAATATCATTAAAGTTAATAATGGTAATTGTTCCATATCCGACTTTCTTTTTATGACTTAAATAAAAGCAAAAGAATAAAAATACAAAGGCCACCGACAAGAGCAAGAACATAATGATATATATAACCTGTCTGCAATTGACTTGCCCGTTTTGCCACCCACTCCGCAAATGAAGCTATCCCCTCTGGCCCATAGCCATCAATAATTTTTTGATCTGTTTTTAGCCATAAGAAACGAGCACCTTTCAGAGCATTATTTAAAAATAAACGATTATAAAATTCATCAAAAAACCATTTATTATAAAGGAAAAGATAAACTTTTTTAAATCTTTGAACGATAAGAACAGGCATTTGCGGGCGAATTAAATATAAATATATAGCTAGCCCTATACCTATAAAAACTGCGATGGTAGGCAAATGTTTAAAAAAGAAATTTAAATGATTCTCTTCATGCATAGGCATGAAACTCCCCAAAAACTTTTCATTTAAGAAAAATGCTTTTCCTAAATATCCGCCAAAAATAGAACCAAAAACAAGTACAAATAAAGGGGCTAACATACTATAGTCAGGCTCATGAATATGGCTCATCACAAGCTCATTTGCTCTATTTTCTCCATGAAATGTGAGAAATAGAAGACGCCAAGAATAAAAAGCCGTAAGAACTGCAGCACAGATACCTAAGAAATAAGAAACTTGACCAACCCAACTAGAATTTAGCAGAGCTACTTCTAAAATATAGTCTTTTGAGAAATATCCAGCAAAAAACGGGAGGCCACATAAAGCAAGGGTACCAATAATCATCACGGTATATGTTACGGGGATAGAACGCCATAACCCTCCCATATATCGCATATCTTGTTCATCAGAGAGTGCATGGATTACAGCCCCTGCACCTAGAAACAACAATGCCTTAAAAAAGGCATGAGTTACTAAATGAAAGAGAGCCCCATTATAGGCTGAAAGACCAATCGCCATAAACATATAGCCCAATTGACTACAGGTTGAATAGGCAATAACACGCTTTATATCGTTTTGCGTAATCGCGATACTCCCCGCAAATATGGCTGTTATGCTCCCCACTAAGGCAATAAAATCCCTTGTATAAGGAGCTAATTCATATAAAGGTGAAAGCCGAATTAAGAGAAAAACGCCCGCTGTGACCATGGTTGCAGCATGAATCAACGCTGATACGGGAGTAGGACCTTCCATTGCATCTGGAAGCCATGTATGAAGTCCTATTTGTGCTGATTTCCCCATAGCCCCTATAAAAAATAAAATTCCAAGAGTTTCAAAGGTAGAAAACTTATATCCTAATAAGTCGAAGCTATGCCCTTCTTTCAACGGGATGAGTTGGAAAAGTTGATCAAATTCGAGAGTCTTGAAGACTAAAAAAGTCCCCGCAATTCCTAGAAGAAATCCCAAATCACCAATCCTATTCACAAAGAAAGCTTTGAAAGCTGCCTCATTCGCACTTTCTCTCTCATACCAAAAACCAATTAAAAGATAAGAAGTAAGCCCTACACCTTCCCAACCAAAAAACAGTTGCACGAGGTTATCTGCCGTCACCAAGATCAGCATCATAAAAGTAAATAAACTTAAATATGACATAAAACGAGAAGAGGATGGATCTTGATTCATATAGCCAATAGAATAAACATGAACAAGAAATGAGATCAGATTTACAAGTAACACCATTGTTACTGAAAGATTATCAAAATAAAGACTCCAATGAATTTGGAAATTTCCCACGTCAAACCAAGGTAATAGAGAAAGAGTTATGTTCTGCCCATTATGATGTAAATTCCACGCGAAAATAAAAGATGATACGGTTGCTATAGCAATAATTATGCAACTAATTAAATTAATTGCATGTTTATTAAATTTATGACCCAAAAAGCTTATAAAAATAAAACCTAAAAGGGGACAAAATATACTAAGATACTCTACCAATTTCTTAGCCTCTCATATGACTTATATCTTCAACCTCGATGCTTCCGCGATTACGATTGAAGACAACGAGAATAGCCAGACCTATGGCAGCTTCGGCAGCTGCAACAGTTAAAATAAATAATGTAAAAATTTGACCTATAAGATCTTTCCAATACATTGAAAATGCAACGAGATTAATATTAGTTGCAAGAAGAGTTAATTCTAGAGACATCAAAATATTTAAAACGCTTTTACGCCCCCATAAAATTCCGAAGATCCCTATAAAAAATAAGGCGCTTGATAAAACTAAATAATGTTGCAACCCAATTTGCATTTTATATTCCTTTTTTAAGCGATACTTTCTTAAGTTCAATTGTATTTTTAGCTGTTCGCTTTAACTGAGTCGCTATATCTTGCCTTTTTATATCATGCTTATAACGGTATGTAAGGACGATTGCACCAATCATGGCAACCAATAAAATAAGCCCCGCAACCTGAAATAAATATAAATAATCCGTATAAAGCACCATTCCCAGCGCTTTAGTATTTGTTATTTTCGAAACGTGCAAAGTGGGCGAAGTTATAAAATCATTCCTTGAATCGATTGATTTAAAAGTGAAGGCTACTAGAATTAATTCAGTCAGCATAAGAATACCAATCACTACAGATGCTGAAACATTCTGGCGCAAATTAATAAGTTCCCCTGCAAGCCACCTATAAACACGACGCGGGATAAGAAAAGCAACCAAAACGCCCGTGAAAATTAAAAGCGAAAGATGCTCCCATTTTATTTTCGTTAAATCACTATAATCATCAAAGAAATAATTGAACCCTAAAATTATCGTGAGAAAAAGCATCACATATAAAACGATAAAACCTGTGACTGAGGCCAAGCTCTTGGTAAAATTTACAAAATTTCGAAGAAAAAATAGGGGTTTTTGAAAAGGATCAATATCAAGCATCATAACAACGAATAGAAACAAAACAGCCACTGCCCCAACGTAAACAATGATTAAAATCATCGCAATGAACTCAGCCTGAAGTAAGATAAAAATACCTGCCGCATTAAAAAATGAAAAAATCAGATAAAGAACTGAATGGACAGTATTCCGTGCAAAAACAACCATTGCTGCAGACCCCAGCAATAGAAATGAAAAAATATAAAAAGTTAAGGCTACAATCACAAACTATCCTCTTTTCTGAACGCCTCATCATATCAGGGGTCTAACACTAAGCCAATGGTTTAAAAGTTATTTATCATTGTATTTATGAAATCATAATCTCTTGAATTTTTAAGAGAGCATCACGCCCAATAGGTGCTGCAACAACACTTCCCCATCCGCCATGTTCAACAATAACAGCCGTCACATAACGTGGCTGATGAATTGGAGCATAACCAACAAATAAAGCATGATCTCTTTCTTTCCAGGCTATTTCTTCATTCCTTAAGATGCGTGTTTCACGTTCCAATTTTGTTATGCGTCGCACTTGAGCTGTTCCTGTCTTCCCCCCCATCTCTAATCCTGGAATATTGATTCTAGAATGATAAGCTGTCCCAGAAACCTCATTAACGACAGCATCAATACCATTTTTAATCATAGCAAGATACTTAGGATTAAAAGAATAAGATGAAAATAGCGGTAACTCCGCTGAAGTTCTTTTCTTTATTGTCGGAACAACCCGTTTCCCCGATAAGAGTCGCGCCATCATTTGAGCTAATTGAAGAGGCGTTGCTAATACAGGGCCCTGCCCGATAGATAACAATATGGTATCGCCTATATGCCAACGCTGCTTATGTTTCTCAAGTTTCCACTGTTTTGAAGGAACTAAGCCTGAACGTTCAGCCGGCATCTCTATCCCTGTCTTATCTCCAAACCCTAGCGCTCTCACCATCTGTGCAAGTATTTCAACTCCAATTTTTTGGGCTATTTCATAAAAATAAACATCACAGGAAACCTGTAATGCTCTTTTTAAATTTACCACTCCATGCCCCCCACGACAAACACAATGGAAACGATGATTTGCTACCTCTATATATCCGTGACAAAAAGTTTGAAAATTAGGATCTACTCTTCCTGATTCAAGTCCTGCAAGCAGAACAGCCATTTTGAATGTAGAACCAGGCTCATAAAGACCATGAATAGCTTTATTGGTCAAAGCACGATAAGGATTTTTTTGCAGAGCATCCCAATTCTTTTGAGAAATACCATTTACAAATAAATTTGTGTCATAACTTGGTGAGGAAACTAAGCTTAAGACTTCTCCTGTTAGAATATCCATCACAACAACAGAAGCACTTTCAACTTGCTGTAATCTTTCATAAATAAATTTTTGCAAGGGAGCCGAAACTGAAAGTTCTAATTGTTGACCATTTTGGCTTTCATGTTTTTTTCTTTCTCTCACAATTTGACGTTTTGCATTAACTTCGACTTCTTTATATCCTGCCACACCTTGCAATACATTTTGGAAGCTTTTTTCAATCCCTACTTTTCCAATACGATAATCTGAAAGAGAAGAGAGCCGTTGATCAACATCTTGATCTTTATCAGAAGGCGCCTGGACGTAACCAATCAAATGTGCAAATGGTTCTGGCTCTAGGTAGAATCTTTGATAGCCTGCCTCAATTTCAACGCCAGGCAATTCAGGTAAATTCACTTCAATTTTGCATACATCTTCCCAGCTTAGTTGTTGTTTTAGAGCATAAGGCGTGAATTTGGGGTGCTTATTGATATCCTTAAGAATATTTTTAGAATCTTTAGGATCAATATTTAACAACTCAGAAATACGAAAAAGACTTTCTGGCAAATTATCTATCTGAGCAGGCGTCATTGTTAATCGGTAGCTAGAAATATTCCCCGCTAATTCTTCTCCATGACGGTCATAAATGATCCCTCTTCTCGGCAATAAAATATGTAACTTTATACGATTTCCATCAGCAAGAGTACGATAATGAGGAGAGCGAAAAATTCCTAAATACCCTAAGCGACCCAGAATTAAAGCTCCTCCGGCTGCCTGCGCTCCTGCAATTAAAAAAGCTCTTCTTGTAAATAACAATTTGGGATCTGAAGAGCTAAAAAATCGCCTCATGATAAATCAATTACCTTTTTCAAATTTAAAGATGAGAGTTTTGCACATAATGGATATAAAAGAATTGTAAATAATATACTTAATACTAAATTAGCTAGCGAGAATGGAAACTCCATAAAACTTCTTAAAATTAATTTCTCCAGAATTTTATAAAAAATTAAAGATAAGCTAAAAACTGCCCAAATAAGTGGAAATGGTTGGTAATATAAGAAATTCCTCTGAGACAAAAGTATTAGTGAAGAGCCTAAAAAAAGAATACTATGAAAGCCAAGTGGTAATCCCTGAATGCTATCACTTACAATCCCCACAACCAAGAGGCAAGAAAGCGGCAAAAATTCAGGCTTAAAAATAGTCCAAAAGAAAATAAAAGGAAAAGAAAAATCTGGACTTACATGAAGTATGCTACTCGGAATCAATAAAGAAATGATACTTGAGATAAGTAAATAAATTGAAGGTTGTGCCATAAAAAGAAAAGCTACTAAAGGCTTCATAAAGTCCCTTTAACATCACGAGAAGGTCTGATATTTTCTAGCGGTGGTTCCATATCAACAAAAACATGAACATATTCTAATTCATTTAAGTGAATTAAACTCTTTACCCCTACGACCTCTCCTTTTTGATAAGCAACCTGACCTATAACATATCCTTTTGGATAAATGCCCCCTACTCCTGACGTAAAAATTAATTCACCAATCTCTGCTTTTGCTTCCATTTCAAAAAATTTAATTATTAGGTGAGAATCACCATTACCTGAAGCAATACCTTGTACTTTTGATTTTTCTAAAATAACAGGAACATGAGAATTCACATCATGCATTAACAAAACCCTAGAATTTTTCTCTGATACTTCGACAATACGCCCAACTATATGCTGCCCTATAACCACAGGTTGACGCAATTTAATCCCTTTCCTAGAACCAGCCCCCAAAACAATAGTTTTTGTATAAGGTGCTTGGACTATCCCTAATACTGGTGCCGTAATATAATTTATATGAGGATCAGGAGATATCTTTAATAATTGACGAAGTTGCTGGTTTTCTAAAGCTAAAGCATGAGCTTTCAAAGCCCACTCTTCCATTTGCTTAAGCTCGACTTCTAACTTCTCATTTTTATCATGAACTCTTAAGTACGAATTAATCCAGTTTTTAGTTTCTACTATACTATGGATAGGTGATATAATGAACTTCGTTATGACACTTGTATGCTCAAAGATCATCTCTCGGATTTTTGAAAAATTCTCACTATTAAGGCTAAAAGAAAAAATAACAAGAGCCGCGAGCAAAAAGACAATTAATCTGACTTTACCAAAAAAAAGTCGTACTTTTGCTTGAGATCGACGAGATACATTGGAAAATGTCGAAAGCAAAGAGAGCTCCCTCAATTAGTACATATTAATTAAAACGCCCTTCATACTGCCAATGTGTTCAAGAGCTTGTCCTGTACCTAAAACAACGCATGAAAGAGGATCGTCAGCAATAGAAACAGGTAACCCTGTGGCATCTCGAATAACTTGATCAAGATTTGAAAGAAGAGCCCCTCCTCCTGTCAAAACAATTCCTTTTTCGACGATATCAGCCGACAATTCTGGTGCCGTATTTTCCAAAGCATCTTTCACTGCCGTAATAATTCCGGCAATAGGTTCAGTCAAACTTTCTGCAACTTGACGTTCATCAATTTCAATTTCTTTTGGAATACCTTTCAAAAGGTCCCGTCCTTTAATATGAAGTTTACGCCCGCCTGATTTTCCGTGCGGTTGTAAAGCAGACCCTATTTCTTTCTTAATACGCTCAGCTGTTGCTTCACCAACAAGAAGATTATGAGTTCGTCGGATGTAAGCAATAATAGCTTCATCCATACTATCGCCGCCAATTCGAACAGAGCGAGCATATACAATTCCACCTAAGGATATGACAGCAACCTCTGTTGTTCCTCCACCGATATCAACAACCATTGATCCTGTAGGTTCTGTGACAGGAAGCCCCGCCCCAATAGCGGCTGCCATTGGTTCTTCGATGAGATATACCTTACCTGCGCCCGCACTTTCTGCAGATTCTTGAATAGCACGTTTCTCGACGGCAGTGGCCCCTGAAGGGACACAGACGATGATCTGAGGACTCACAAAACTCCGGCGATTATGAACTTTATGAATAAAATGCTTAATCATTTCTTCAGCCACTTCAAAGTCTGCAATGACACCTTCTCTTAAAGGACGAATTGCCTGAATATTACCTGGCGTTTTCCCAACCATCTGTTTAGCATCGTTCCCAACAGCCAAAACTTGGCTTTTACCCTTGATCACAGCACGAGCAACAACCGAAGGCTCGTTTAGAACGATCCCTCGCCCTCTAACATAAACTAAAGTATTGGCTGTTCCAAGGTCGATCGCCATATCAGAAGACATCATCCCAAGCAGTTTTCGAAACATTTAATTCCTCTTCATTTAAACAGGATTAAGAAATTATTTTAAGAATTGTCTTTGCAAAGTAAAAATATTCCTCATCTTCTTTACAAAATCTTTGGTCCTTTTAGCATTATTTATTCTTCTAGAAAAGAAAATTGTAGGATGAAGGCATAAGAAACCAGAGCTTATTTTGAAAATGTAAATTCTTATTGTAAAGTGATATCGGCTCTAAATTGAGTTCTGAACCAAGTATATTGCCTTTTAATATATTGACGAGTTGATATTTTTGCTTTGGTAAGTGCCTCTTCTAAACTAAGTTTACCTTGCAAATAAGCTGCAAAATCTCGCACACCAATTGCCTTATAAATGGTCGATGTAGGATTTATATCTTGCTTAAGAATACCTTCTACTTCTTTTAAAACATCTTTTTCGAGCATTTGATCCAAGCGCGCATCTGCACGTAAATTTACTTCTTCACGTGGTGGTAATAAGAGTATATTTGTAAAAATTTTCTCTTGTTGATTTGAAGAAATCCAAGATTTCCGTTGCCATTCAGAAAGAGGAATTCCTGTTGCTTTTACGACTTCCCAAGCCCTTACAATTCGTTGGGAGTCTGTAGATTTTAAACGTGTAACAATAACAGGATCAAGCTCTACTAACTCCTCATAAAGAGCTTGAATGCCTTCATTTTTGGCTCTTTCTTGTGCTAACTCTCTAATATTTTTATCAACTTGCGGGATAGGAGAAAGCCCTTCAATTAAAATCTTTAAATAAAGCCCCGTACCTCCTACAATAATAGGAAGTTTTCCTGCTTGATAACATTCCTGAATCTCTTTTAATACCAGAGAACGCCAAAATCCAGCTGAACAAGAAGCATGGGCATCCAGAAAACCATAAAGCTTATGAGGTACTTTTAAGAGCTCTTCTGAAGAAGGACGTGAGCTTAAAATTTCAAGATCTTTATAAACTTGCACACTATCAGAGTTTATAATAACGCCATTATGTTTTTCTGCAAATTCAGTTGCAAACGAAGATTTTCCTGAGGCCGTGGGACCTGTAATTACAATAATTGTTTTAGATAAATGAGTTATGTTCTTCAGATTCACTTAAATAAGCATCAAAACAGGATTTGTAATTAAATTCTTAAATACTTTCAAAAATTCAGCGCCAACAGCACCATCTACAACCCGATGATCAACTGAAAGGGTACAAGCCATGACAGTTGCAATCTCGATCTTACCATCCCGAACAACAGGTAACTCTTCTCCTGCACCGACGGCTAAAATACAACCTTGAGGAGGATTAATCACGGCTGAGAAACTTTTAATACCATACATCCCCAAATTTGAGAGACTAAATGTCCCCCCTTGAAATTCTTGAGGTTTAAGTTTTCCTGAACGTGCTTTACTAATTAATTCTTTCATTTCTCGAGAAATCTCAAGAATTGATTTTAATTCCGCGCCTCGAACGATAGGGGTTACAAGACCTCCTTCAACAGCAACCGCGACAGAAACATCAGCATGTTGATAACGACGTACATGACCGCTCTCAATCCATGATGCATTGGCATCAGGCACTTTTTTTAAGGCAACGCTAATGGCTTTAATAATCAGATCGTTTACAGAAATTCTATCCGATTCAGGAAGCGATTTATTAATTTGCTTACGGAAGTTCAACAAGCCATCAATTTCACACTCAACTGTCAGGTAGAAATGAGGAACATTCTGTTTAGATTCTGTCAGTCTCTGCGCAATAACTTTACGCATATTAGAAACTTTAACTTCTTCATAAGCAGGATAAAGTTCATCTGCCGCTTTATATAAAGTTGCCACCGCTCCTACTGAAGATAATTGAGGCGTTTGAGTCATAGCAGTTTCAACATCTGCTTTTATAATTCTTCCGCGCGGCCCTGAGCCTTGTAAATTTGCAAGATCAATTTGATTATTTGAAGCAACACGACGCGCTAAAGGAGATGCAAAAACGCGTTCTTGAGAATTTTCAGCAGGAAGAGTTTTTACTTCAATGACTTCTTTAATTTCTTCTAATTTTTTTTGTACAGGAATCTCTTGATTTGGAGAAGATTTTGTATCAAGAGCAGACTCAAGAGAAGAACTATCTTCGCCTTCTTCCAATAAAATGGCAATAACTTCGTTGACTTTTACATTTTCTGTTCCTGCCGGCACCATGATTTTAGCTAACGTGCCTTCATCAACAGCTTCAACTTCCATTGTTGCTTTGTCAGTTTCAATTTCAGCGAGAACATCGCCAGATTTTAATTGATCTCCTTCGGACTTAAGCCAACGAACTAAATTACCTTCTGCCATAGTCGGTGAAAGTGCAGGCATTAAAATTTTAATTGGCATAGAAGTGAAGTCCCCTTACTTGCAAAGATTTTTATCGATAACACACTTGTTTAATAGCATCAATCACCCATTCGACTTGTGGGATTGTAAGCTTTACTAAACTTTCTGCGTAAGGCATAGGAACATCCGCACCAACAACTCTTTTTACAGGCGCATCCAGATAATCAAAAGCTTTCTCCATCACAAGAGAAGAAATCTCAGAACCAATCCCCGCAAATCCCCATCCTTCTTCGAGAGTGACTAAACGATTTGTTTTCATCACTGAATCTAATATTGTTTGCTCATCAAGAGGACGAATTGTACGAAGATCAATAACTTCAACATCAATACCTTGAGTTGCTAATTGTTCCGCGGCTTGTAGCGCAACACCAACCATTAAAGAAAAAGTAGTGATTGTTACATCTTTACCAGAACGTACAACGCGGGCTTTTCCAATCGGAATAACTTCATCTTCTTCAGTAAGAGCTGGAAAAGCTTGTCCATATAACATTTCATTTTCTAAAAAAATCACAGGATTAGGATCACGAATTGCCGCTTTTAACAGTCCTTTTGCATCTCTTGCATCATAAGGCGCAATTACCTTTAATCCAGGGCAATGGGCGTACCAACTTGCATAACATTGAGAATGTTGGGCTCCCACTCTTTTTGCGGCCCCGTTAGGCCCTCGGAAAACAATAGGGCATCCCATCTGGCCCCCTGACATATAAAGAGTTTTTGCAGCACTATTTATAATTTGATCGATTGCTTGCATCCCAAAATTGAAGGTCATAAACTCAACGATTGGCTTAAGCCCCGCAAAAGCAGCCCCTACTCCCAATCCCGCAAATCCATGCTCAGTAATAGGCGTGTCGATCACACGCTTTGCACCGAATTCTTCAAGCAATCCTTGGCTTACTTTATAGGCTCCTTGATATTCAGCGACCTCTTCTCCCATTATAAAGACAAGAGGATCTTTCCGCATCTCTTCTGCCATGGCATCACGAAGAGCTTCACGGACTGTAATTGTTGAAGTCTCAAGGGTCATTTATCTTCTCTCTTATGAATTAATTAAGATATCAGTCATAAGTTCTGAGGCTTCTGGCTCAGGACTTGTTTGAGCGAATTCTACAGCTTCAAGCATAATTTCTTTAATTTCTTTTTCAATAGGTGAGAAAGCTTCTTCTGCGACACCAAATTCAGAAATTAACGTTGCTCTTGCTCGTTCAATAGGATCAAAATTTTGGCGCATGTTATCAACTTCTTCTTTTGTCCTGTATTTAGCAGGATCTGACATAGAATGCCCCCGATAACGATACGTTTTTATTTCAAGAATCATTGGGCTATTGGTTTCACGCACATACTTTACAGCTTGTTCAGCAGCAGCCTTAACCGCAAGCACATCCATTCCATCAACTTCTTCGCCCGGAATACCATAAGCAATTCCACGCTCATATAAATGCTGGCCAGCTGCGTGACGTGCAATGGATGTCCCCATGCTATAACCATTATTTTCAATAATATAAAGAGCTGGAAGCTTCCAAAGAGCCGCCATATTAAAGGCTTCATACACTTGCCCTTGGTTAACAGCTCCATCGCCCATATAAATAGTACATATACCACCATCACCGCGATATTTGTGAGCAAAAGCGAGCCCTGTTCCCAAAGGTATTTGAGCTCCTACAATTCCATGTCCTCCAAAGAAATTTTTCTCTCTAGAAAACATATGCATAGAGCCGCCTTTGCCTTTTGAATAACCGCCTATGCGTCCCGTTAACTCAGCCATAACACCCTTAGGATCCATATCACATGCCAACATGTGGCCATGATCACGATAAGCTGTAATTACAGTGTCTTGCGGTTGAAGGACAGCTTGTATACCAACAACGACAGCTTCTTGACCGATGTATAGATGGCAAAAACCAGCAATAAGGCCCATCCCATACAACTGACCAGAGCGTTCCTCAAAACGCCGAATTAAAAGCATATCGCGATAATATTTTAAAAGTTCCGCTTGCGTCACAGGAAGTCTGTTAAGCGTTACTGGATTATTTTTTTGGGAAACTGTTGTTACCAAGTTTGAAGCTCCCTATTTCACATCATGTTTCTTTAGATTTAATAGTAAAAGCTAAAGCATTGCTTTAGCTTTTACTTAAGCTCTCTTTAACCAATTTACTTAGCTGAATTAGTTTCTTTATCTTGAGAATTTTTCTTAGCAGCAGGAAAATAACTCTTTTCTTTAATACGAGCACTTTTACCTGTACGGCCACGAAGATAATATAATTTTGCACGACGAACTTGACCACGACGAACAACTTCAATCTTAATATTTGGAGAATAAAGAGGGAAAACACGTTCCACACCTTCACCAAAAGAGAGCTTACGCACTGTAAATGAGGAGTTAATACCCGCACTCTTACGTGCAATACAGACACCTTCGTAAGCCTGTGTTCTTTCGCGTTCACCTTCGACTACTTTTACGAGAATCTTTAAGGTATCGCCTGCAGAAAACTCGGGGACAGGATTATTTGCGACTAATAAATCAAGTTGTTCTTGCTCAAATTTTTGTAAAGTGTTCATTCTTTAATCCTTTCTCTCTTGCTGAGTCGCCTTATAGCGCTGCCATAAATCGACACGCCGCTCACGTGTTAACTTTTCCGACTCAGCCTTCCGCCAAGCTTTAATTTTTTCATGGTGCCCACTTAATAATATTTCTGGCACCAGATGATCATTCCAATTTCGAGGTCTTGTATATTGAGGGTACTCCAATAAGTTCTCAGTAAAACTCTCTTCATTAAGAGAGTCCTTTTCACCAAGAACTCCAGGTAAAAGCCTCACAATTGCATCTAAAAGAGCCATTGCAGCAATCTCACCACCTGAGAGAATAAAATCTCCTAAGCTTACCTCTTCAATATGCCACGCATCTAAGACGCGCTGATCAATTCCTTCAAAGCGTCCACACAATAATCCCAAGTGAGATTGATTGGCAAGCTTTTTTACATATTCTTGTGTCAATGGTATGCCACGAGGCGAAAGATAAATCAAGGTATTTGGTCGAGACTTATAATGATCTTTTAAAGCCGCATCTATAATATCGGGACGAAGCACCATTCCAGGGCCTCCCCCAAAAGCAGCATCATCGACAGACCGATGTTTATCAACCGTATAATCTCGAAGATTTATGGCCTCTAAAGACCAGAGATTATTCTGTAATGCTCTGCCTACAACGGATTCCGCTAAAGGGCCAGGAAACATTTCAGGAAATATTGTGAAAATCTTAGCAGAAAGTAAGCAAGTCATTAAATTTTACTCGCCTTTTCTGCGTGTTTGAAATTGCTTTAAAAATTCTTCATTTATAACAAGATATTTCTCTGAAATAGAAATTGTAGGTATAGCTTCTTTTGTAAACGGTAACACAACCACTTCTCGAGAATGAGAAAGATTTATTTCAATCAAATCCCCGCTTCCAAAATTGTAAACTGAGGCAACGATTCCCAGCGAATCACCTGCTTGCGAGTGAACCTCTAAACCAATTAGATCTTGATAATAATATTCTTCTTCTTCAACTGAGGGTAATAATTCTCTTGGAATATAAAACTCGGTTCCTTTTAATCTTTCCGCCTGGTTTCGATCATGAATCCCTTTTAATGTCGCAACAATTATATCTTCTTTGAATAAATAAGCATCTTTAAGGACAAATGTTTTTTCACCTTCTTTATCGATAAAATGCGCATACTCCAAAAAAGAAGTTGGCGAGGCCGCAAACACTTTTATTTTAACTTGCCCCTTAATCCCATGAGCCGAGTGAACGACTCCCATTAAAATAGGCGATGAAGATTGATTCACGATTTAAATCCCAGAAACGCTCCTGGCTTTTAAACCAGGAGACTTCTTTAATAACTTTAAGCGTTAGCTTCTTCTGTTGAAGTTTCTGCAGCAGGTTCAGCTGGCGCTTCAGAAACATTTTTTGCAGCAATTGCAGCTGCTTCAGCAGCTTTTTGTGCTTCTGCCGCTTTCTGTGCAGCTTCAGCAACTTCTTGCATACGTTCCTGTGCTTTCTTCTTCGGAGCAGCTTTTTGTGGATTATTAAATTTTGATACCTTTACAAGCCCCAACTGGCCAAAAAAGCGAACCAAACGATCTGTTGGTTCTGCACCGACACCTAACCAGTGCTTAACTCTCTCTTGATTCAATACAAGACGTTGTGGATGATCTGAAGCAAGAATTGGGTTATAAGTTCCCACCTTCTCAATAAAACGACCATCACGTGGACTTCTTGAATCTGCAACAACAACTCGATAGAAAGGACGCTTTTTTGAACCACCGCGTGCTAAACGAATTTTTAATGACATCTTTTTACTCCTTAATGTCTATTGATATTAACTATTAATCTTCTTTATTTACCTAACAATCCTCTTAAACCTTGCCTTTTAAGGCCCTTTTCCCCGACTTTCGACATTCTTTTCATCATGTCTCGCATATCTTGAAATTGTTTTAAAAGACGATTCACATCAGCAACTGCCGTCCCAGATCCTCCAGCAATGCGCTTGCGTCTAGACCCATTTAACAATTTATAATTACGACGCTCTTTTATCGTCATAGAACTTATTATTGCCAATTGTCTTTTAACAAGCTGATCACTAAGCCCTGCATCTTGAATGCGCTCTTTCATCTTCCCCATACCTGGTAACATTGAAAGCACTCCCCCCATGCCACCCATTTTTGAGACTTGACGCAATTGAGACGCAAGATCATCGAGATCGAATTCACCCTTACTTGCTTTATGAGCAAGCTTCTCTGCTTCTTCTCGATCAATTGTTTCGACAGCTTTTTCAACGAGACTTAAGACATCTCCCATATCAAGGATACGTCCTGCTATACGCTCAGGATGAAATTCTTCTATTTGATCAAGATGTTCGCCGATTCCTAATAACTTAATTGGACATCCCGTAATTGCTTTAATTGAAAGAGCCGCACCTCCACGCCCATCTCCATCAATTCTTGTCAGAACAATACCGGTCAACCCTACCTTTTCTTGGAAATTTCGAGCAATATTAACAGCATCTTGTCCTGTCATTGCATCAGCAACTAAGAGAGTCTCAATAGGATTAACTGCTTTTTTTAAAGCTGTTAACTCTTCCATAAGCTCTTCATCGACATGCAAACGTCCTGCCGTGTCGAGTAAAAGAATATCATATCCCTCAAGCTTTGCTTTATTATAGGCACGCTTAACAATCTCTAAAGGTTTTTCCTTCTCAATAATTTCTAAAGTATCAACCTCGACTTGACGTCCTAAAATTTCTAACTGTTCTCGGGCTGCTGGACGATAAATATCAACAGAAGCCATAAGAATTTTTTTATTCTTTTTTACTTTTAAAAAACGGGCGATTTTGGCTGTTGAGGTTGTTTTTCCGGATCCTTGTAAGCCAACAACCATCATAACGGCCGGCGGATTTGTCGCAAGATTGAGAGCGACATTTTCGCTTCCCAAAACGCTAACAAGCTGATCATGGACAATCTTTACAACCATTTGTCCGGGGGTAATACTTTTAATAACTTCCTGCCCTACAGCACGTTCTTTCACCTGATTAACGAAATCTTTAACAACAGGCAAAGCTACATCTGCCTCAAGCAGGGCTACACGAATTTCTCTTAAAGCTGCTTCAACATCAGCCTCACTAAGAGCCCCTCTCTTTTTTAATTTATCAAAGATGTCGCCAAGTTTTTGGCTTAAATTATCAAACATTCTTTACCCAACAAATAATGCGTCAGTGGGCGAATATCGCTAACTGACGTTTACATCATGTTTTCTTCTAGAGATCCTTTTAACAAAAGTCAAGCATATCCGTATATCAAACGTATATCAAAACCATCTTTTCTAAAAAATTATTCTTTCACCATAAATAAAATAATTTAATCATTTTATTTATTTCTATCCATAAAACAAATAAAAATGATATAATTAAAGTGCGGGTAAACTCTTAATACAGAAGGAGAAGCGCCATGAATACAAAAGTATTAATACCATCAATATCAACAATACTTGTTATTATTGGAGCTATAAATTGGGGGCTTGTCGGATTTTTTCATTTCAATATTGTAGAAAGTTTTTTTGGAAGCTTCCCTATCCTTGTTAAGCTTATCTATAGCTTAATTGCTTTGTCAGGACTTTATTTACTAACAACCTTTAAAAAATCCATATAACCAACCTCATTCATGATAAACGGCGCTTTAAGCGCCGTTTTTGTTTTAACTTTGCAGATTAATAATTTATAAAAAATTATACGGATCGATATCAATTTTTAGACGAATAGAAGATGGTAACTTGACAGAATAAAGCCATAATTTCAGAAATTTCTGTAAATTATAATTACGGGGACTCTTCACAAGAATGCGCCACCGATAACGTCCACGAATCATATAAATGGGGGCTGGTGCTGGCCCTAAAATCTCCACATGCATCTCTTTAGGCACAACACTCAGAAGTCGAAGCGCTTCTTGCTTTACTTGATCCTCATCCATTCCTGTAAGAATTAAGGCAGCAAGACGACTGAAAGGCGGCATTAAATTGCTTTCTCTCATAAAAAGTTCTTGTCTGATGAACTGTTCTCGATCTCCAGTAACAAGGGCTTGCATAACAGGATGGTCAGGATAGTAAGTCTGAAGCCAGACTTTTCCAGATTTATGCTCTCGTCCAGCTCTCCCACCTACCTGTTGAAGCAATTGATAGGTCCTTTCGCTCCCTCGAAGATCCCCTCCTTGCAGCCCCAAATCTGCATCAATGACGCCAACAAGCGTTAAATGAGGAAAATGATGACCTTTAGCAATCATTTGAGTGCCAATAATTATTGAGACTTCATTATTTTTTATCCTTGACAAGACAAGGTCTAATTCTTGTACGTTTGAAATAATATCACTGGAAATAATACAGTAATTAAGATGAGGAAATCGTCCTGCAACTTCTTCAGCTAGACGCTCCACACCTGGCCCACAAGCTACAAAACTATCTTTCGCATGACAGCTTGTACATTCTTTTAACTGGGCAACTGCATGCCCACAATAATGACAAACAAGCCTCCCTTGTACCCTATGATCAACTAACCATGCCGTACAAAAAGGACATTCAACTTTTGTTCCACAAGCACTGCATAACGTGAGAGGCGCATATCCTCGTCTATTCAAAAATAAAAGGGCCTGCTCTCCAGAAGACGTGATCTTATTGATTTCATCAAATAACGGCGCTGAAATCCATTCTTTTGATTTTGATTCTTTCAAATCAACAATTTTAATTTCAGGAAGAGAAGCCTCACCAAATCGACTTTCCAACGTAACCTTATGATAACGCCCTTGGTGGCAATTATAGTGCGTCTCTAAAGATGGAGTCGCAGAAGCTAAAACAACAGGAATATGATCCAGCGATGCTCGCACGACAGCCATATCTCGCCCTTGATAAATAGCCCCCTCATCTTGCTTATACGTTTGCTCATGTTCCTCATCCACAACAATTAAACCTAAGTTTGAATAAGGAAGAAATAACGCTGAGCGGGCTCCAATAATTACCTTTGCCTCTCCTTTGATAATCTGTTTCCACGTCTCTCGACGCTGAGCTGGGGTTAACAACGAATGCCAAAGTGAAGGGGATGTCCCAAATCTTTTTTCGAATCTTTCAATCATTTGAGGAGATAGAGAAATTTCAGGCAATAAGACGAGAGCCTGTTGCTGTCTTCTCAAAACCTCAGCAATTAATTCAAGATAGATCTCTGTTTTTCCTGAACCCGTGACTCCATCTAAAACAGAAACTGAATATCCTTGATCAAGCCGTGTTTTAAGGTCTTGATATGTTAGCTCTTGAGCCGGTGAAAAATGAACTGAAGAAAAATCAGGATGCGGGCTCAAAATTTTATCAATTTTCTTTGATTGCCGTTTTAAGATTTTGAAAACTTGAGGCGCACTCAGCATTAATTTGAGCATGGTCCCAAGAGGTGTTAATGTATAATTTGCAACCCATTCAATAAATTCCAAGTTCGCTAAAGGAATGGTCGGCAGGTCAAACTTCTCACAGATTTCTTTTAGGGGTTTTGACGTTTCTGAAAATTCAGAAAGTCTCCAGACAACGCCATAAAGGCGCCTTGCCCCAAAGGGGACCAATACCATATCCCCAACAATAAGAGACATATCTTCAGGAACGATATAATCATAAACCTGACTTAAAGGAACTGGAAGAAGAACACCTACTTTTTGCATCATTAATTTTTTAAGATATTTCTCTATCCCTTATCCTTTATTATCGTTATACTTTCGCCAAAAGAACGAAAGGAACCTTTTATGAATTTTTTCCTCGATAGTGCTGACATTCTGGAAATTCGCGAACTCGCTGATTCTGGTCTTATTTCTGGTGTCACAACAAATCCTAGTTTAATTGCTAAATCAGGGCAGGAAATTAAAAAGGTTATTGCCGAAATTTGCTCCATCGTTGAAGGACCTGTCAGCGCCGAAGTCACCGCCACGACTTACCCTGAAATGATGCAAGAAGCTTCTGTTCTTACGCAAATTAGCGAACAAATCACTATCAAAGTCCCTCTTACTTTTGACGGCTTAAAGGCCTGTAAGGCTTTATCATCTCAAGGAATCATGGTGAATGTTACTTTATGTTTCTCTGCAACGCAAGCTCTTCTGGCAGCGCGGGCAGGCGCCACCTTCATCTCCCCCTTTTTAGGTCGTCTTGATGATATCAGCATGGATGGATTGCAATTAATTCGAGATATCCGGCTTATCTATGATAATTATCCTGAGATCGAAACGGCCATTCTTGCCGCCTCTGTTCGTCATCCTTACCATGTTCTTGAAGTTGCTAAGATTGGCGCAGATGTTGTTACACTCCCAGGTAAAACGTTTCGCCAACTTTACAATCACCCGTTAACAGATCAAGGTCTGGAAGCCTTTTTAAAAGACTGGAAAGCAACAGGACAAACGATCCTTTAGAGATAAATGGTGGAAAGAGAAACACGCTCCTTTGCCTTTATCCCGAGCCAAATTATCAGTATTAGCCTACAACCTTATTTACAAGAGTGGCTCAACTGGCTCACCGTTGAAAAGGATGTTTCTCTTCACACTGTTTCAAATTATAGCAGAGATTTAGGGGCTTATCTGACGCATTGAGCCGTAAAAAAGATTTTAACTATTCCAATCGCAAGGTCTTTGTCTTCTATACGTTCCGTTCATTTATGAATTATCTTATCAGGCATTACCCATTTAAAAATCAAAACATCTAAGCTCCCAAAAAAACATAAGTTAAAGATATTTTTTAAGATATTTCCCTGTATAACTTTCTGGAATTTTTGCAAGCGCTTCAGGCGTCCCTTTTCCAACAACCTTTCCGCCTTCATGTCCCCCTTCTGGTCCCAAATCAATTACCCAATCTGCGGTTTTAATCACTTCAAGATTATGTTCGATTACAATAATTGTATTTCCTTGATCCACAAGAGAATGAAGAACCTCTAACAACTTATTCACATCTTCGAAATGAAGGCCCGTCGTAGGCTCATCCAAGATATAAAGCGTACGACCTGTCGCCCGTTTAGACAATTCTTTTGATAATTTTATCCTTTGCGCCTCTCCTCCTGAAAGTGTTGTGGCACGCTGCCCAATATGGATATATCCCAATCCTACCTTTTGAAGAGTTGCAAGTTTATCCCGCACAGACGGTGTTGCTTGAAAGAATTCAAGACCTTCTTCAACGCTCATATCAAGAATATCAGCAATCGTTTTGTCACGGTATTTTACTTCTAAGGTCTCTCGATTATAACGCTTCCCTTTACAGTGATCGCACTCAACATACACATCAGGCAGAAAGTGCATTTCAATTTTTAAGACTCCGTCTCCTTCACAAGCCTCACAGCGACCGCCTTTGACGTTAAAAGAAAAACGTCCAGGCTGATATCCTCTAGCCTTGGCTTCCGGTAAAGCTGCAAACCACTCTCGAATAGACGTAAAAGCCCCAATATACGTTGCTGGGTTTGATCGTGGTGTTCGTCCAATAGGGGATTGATCTATATCAATAATTTTATCGATCGCCTCAAGCCCTTCAATAGCTGTATGCTCGCCAGGAAGATCTCGAGCCCCATGCAATTGACGAGCAATTGCTTTGTAAAGCGTTTCAATCACAAGAGATGATTTTCCACCTCCTGAAACACCTGTCACACACGTAAGAGTCCCTAAAGGAAAATCCACTGTAAGGTTTTTAAGATTATTGGCTTTCGCTCCTTTAACTTTTAAAACTTGTCCATTCCCTTGACGCCGTTTTGTTGGAACTTCGATAGTTCTTTTACCTGTAAGATAAGCTCCTGTGAGGCTTTGAGGATCTGTCATCACTGTCTCAGGCGTTCCTTGAGACACAATTTCACCCCCATGGATTCCCGCCCCAGGCCCCATATCAATAAGATAATCCGCGGCTCGAATAGTATCTTCATCATGCTCAACAACGATGACTGTATTTTCCAAATCGCGAAGACGTCTTAAGGTTTCTAGCAAACGATCATTATCACGCTGATGGAGTCCAATCGAAGGCTCGTCGAGAACATAAAGAACCCCCGTTAAACCAGAGCCAATTTGGGACGCTAACCGAATTCGTTGACTTTCTCCACCTGATAGCGTTCCCGAGGAACGTGATAAGGTCAGATAACCTAATCCAACGTTATTTAAAAATCCCAATCTCTCATTGATTTCTTTTAAAATTCGAGAGGCTATTTCTTGCTGTTTTTGGGTAAGCTTCGGTGCCAACCCCTCAAACCACCTCACCGCTTCAGCCACCGAAAGCTCGGTCACTTGGCCAATATGTTTTTCGTTTATTTTTACCGAAAGAGCTTCTGGCTTAAGACGATAACTATGACAAACTTCACAAGGACTGCTCATTTGATAACGCTCAAGCTCTTCACGACGCGAGTTACTTTCACTTTCACGATATCGTCGCTCTAAGTGAGGAATAACACCTTCAAAGGGTTTCTTTTGCTGAAAAGATCTCGTTCCATCCATCATTGAAATGGTAATTTCTTTTCCTTTTGTCCCATATAAGATGGCGTCGCGCGTTTCTTCTTTTAATTGTTGAAAAGATGTATGAATATCTTCGTTAAATGCTTTTACAACAGATTCCAACGTTTGAAGGTAATACATAAAAAAAGAATTTGCCCACGGAACAATCGCTCCTTGTTCAAGTGTTTTCAAGGGATCTGGAATAACTAACTGAGGATCAAACTGAATCCGAGCTCCCAACCCATCACAATCCGGGCAAGCCCCAAATGGACTATTAAAAGAAAAAAGACGCGGTTCAATAGCTTCAATCGTAAAACCTGATGCGGGGCAAGCAAATTTTTCTGAAAATGTCAGCCGCTCTTCCGTGTCGGCATTTTCAGCAAAAAGAATCCCTTCCGCGAGCTTTAAGCCCGTTTCAATACTATCTGCAAGGCGTGTCGCAATTTCATCTTTAATAACCACACGATCAACAACAATCTCAATATCGTGCTTTAGTTTTTTATCCAGGACTGGAGCGTCTTCAATCGCATAAAGTTTTCCATCGACTTTAATTCTTTGGAATCCTCGTTTTTGCATCTCTGCAATTTCTTTTTTATACTCCCCTTTTCGCCCTCGAACGATGGGAGCCAACAAAAGCCAACGACTTCCCTCGGGGCACCCCATAAGCCGATCCACCATCTGTGAGACTGTTTGGCTTTCAATAGGCAGACCTGTTGCAGGCGAGTAAGGAATTCCTATGCGTGCGAAAAGAAGACGCAGATAATCATAGACTTCCGTCACTGTACCAACTGTAGAACGAGGATTTTTCGACGTTGTCTTTTGCTCAATTGAAATCGCCGGCGACAAGCCTTCAATTGAATCAACATCTGGTTTTTGCATCAATTCTAAGAATTGACGGGCATAAGCTGAGAGACTTTCGACGTAACGCCTTTGGCCTTCAGCATAAATTGTATCAAAAGCAAGAGAGGATTTGCCTGACCCACTTAAGCCTGTGATCACCACAAGCTTGTTGCGCGGGATATCAACATCCACATTCTTTAAATTATGTTCACGAGCGCCGCGAATACTAAGAGTATTAAGAGTCATTCTTCCCACATTCAAGCTAGTTAAAAAACAGAAGTGTACAAGTTTTAACTACATACACTTCTTTATTATCGTCAAACTGAGCTAACAAATAAAAGCCGCAGGAAGTCAGATTAAAGTCCCTACTCTTCTTTACTACGACTAAATCTTTTGCGCTCATTTGGATCTAAATAACGCTTCCGCAAACGGATTGATTTCGGCGTTACTTCAACCAATTCATCATCCTCAATATAAGAAAGCGCTTGTTCAAGTGTTAGAATTTTTGGCGGCGTTAACCGGATGGCCTCATCCTTACCTGCTGCACGAACGTTACTGAGCTGCTTTGCTTTAAGCGGATTAACTTCTAAATCCTGTTGACGATTATACTCACCAATGACCATACCTTCATAAACTTCGTCGCCAGGGTTAATGAAGAAAATCCCGCGGTCTTCAAGGTTAAAGATCGCATAAGCCACAGCTTTTCCAGCTCCAACTGAAATAAGCACGCCATTACGGTGTTGAACAATTGCCCCTTTATAAGGAGCATACGAATGGAAAAGACGACTCAAAATACCCGTCCCACGCGTGTCGGTCATAAATTCACTTTGATACCCAATAAGGCCGCGTGACGGCGCGTGGAAAGTAATTCTTGTCTTTCCTCCGCCTGAAGGACGCATATCCTTCATCTCTGCTTTTCTGAAGCCCATCTTTTCAACGACAACACCTGAAAATTCTTCATCCACATCAATTTGGACTTCTTCAATCGGCTCAAGACGTTGGCCCGTCGTTTCATCTGCTTTGTATACGACTCGAGGTCGGCTAATTGAAAGTTCAAACCCTTCACGGCGCATGGTTTCAATAAGAATCCCTAACTGTAACTCTCCTCGCCCTGCAACTTCAAAAGAGTCTTTATCTTCACTTTCTTTTATCTGAATCGCGACGTTGCTCTCAGCTTCACTTAAGAGACGTTCACGAATCATACGTGAAGTTACTTTTTTCCCTTCACGTCCCGCGAGAGGAGAATCGTTGATAGAAAATGTCATCATTAAAGTTGGAGGATCAATTGGCAATGCAGGAATAGGATTCATCACTTCAGGAACACAAATGGTATCCGCTACTGTTGTTTGCTCAAGACCGGCAACAGCAATAATATCACCTGCAAAAGCTTCTTCAACAGGCTCTCTTTTCAATCCTCTGAAAGCAAGGATTTTTGAAAGACGCCCATTTTCGATAGATTCTCCTGAAATGTTCCTCAACGCCTTAACTGGCATATTAAGACGTGCAACACCTGTCTGAACACGTCCTGTGAGAATACGCCCCAAATACGGATCTACTTCTAGAGTCGTCACCAACATAGAAAAAGGCGCCTCATGATCAACATTTGGTGCAGGGATAAAGTCAATAATTGTTTCGAATAAGGGGGTTAAATCACCACGAGGATCTGTTAGATGACGAGCTGCCCATCCATCACGTCCTGACGCATAGATGACCGGAAAATCAAGCTGTTTCTCATTTGCATCTAACGTCACAAACAAGTCAAATATTTCGTTTAGAACTTCATCAGCGCGGGCATCTGGTCGATCAGCTTTATTGACGACAACAATCGGACGTAAACCAAGCTTTAAGGCTTTCATCACCACGAATTTTGTCTGTGGCATGGGGCCCTCGGCTGCATCGACTAAAAGAACAACGCCATCGACCATGCTGAGGATTCGTTCCACCTCACCCCCAAAATCAGCGTGACCAGGGGTATCCACAATATTTAAGCGAACATCATTCCAAACAATCGACGTACATTTTGCAAGAATTGTAATCCCTCGCTCACGCTCAAGATCATTTGAGTCCATCGCCCGTTCTGCTACGTTTTGGTTCTCTCGAAAAATACCACTTTGACGAAACAAACTGTCAACAAGTGTGGTTTTCCCATGGTCAACGTGGGCGATAATAGCAAGGTTACGAAGTGGAATCATTGTTTACCTAAAATTGTTAAAAGCTAAGCATAACCTCTATAAACTCATTTTAAAGAGGTTTTATCTTTCCTCCTGACCTTCCTTGAGAAAATCAGGAGGAAAAATTAAATTTGTCCTAATATCCGTGAATTAGATTTGGATTAGGTCTTACGGGCTCGTTAGAATATCCGCCTTGAGGAGACTGCGGAGCCACATTACGATGTTGAGGGGCCGCATTGTAATGCGGCGCGGGCTGAGGATAATGAGCAACCGGTGCATATTGTGGAGCTGGTGTATTATCAGGAATAATACGTGAACGCCCTGATTGACCTACGATTAAAAGAATTCGTTGGCCTGGAGCATACTGGGTATCCTTCCCTTGCACGACTGTCCTCATTTCGCCATTACTAAGCTCAACGATATATTCAAAAGCATTTTGAGAGCTGAGAGATTTTTCTGCATAAGCACCCGCAACAGCACCTAAGATAGCGCCTGCAGCTGTTGCCGCTACATTTCCACCACCGGCTCCAAACTGATGACCTACAACCCCTCCAGCAAGAGCGCCTGTGGCTATACCTGTTCCATTTTCTTGAAGTTTTTCGGCATTTGTTACCTCAACTTCACGGACACTGACAACGATTCCTCGGAAAGTTCTAGAGGCCTCTCCGACGTGCCTCTCAGAGTAAACATTCGATGAAATTTCGCGGGCGCATCCAGAAAGCATTGCAGCTGTCGAGCACACCACCATCAAATAAGCCGTAGAACGGAACATAGATGAATTTTTACTTAAATCAATCATAATAACCTCATATGTTTATGGAACCTGCCAGGCCCTGCCTCATAATAAGACATAAGCTTTTTGCCAGGTTTTCTCATTTTTTTCTACTTAAAAAATAAATGAACCGACCAAATTCCTATTCTTTATATCGTAACATAGATACCGCTTTAGCACAAGAAAAAAATGAAACATCTATCAAGTTATTATGTAGAAGCCATTTATTTAGAGAAAAGAGACATGATACCTTAATTACACACCAAAGTATTGAAGGATGATTAAGATTCCTTTTGAAAATTCACGATAGTTTCTGAGTTTTCATCCGTATTAGAGGAAAAATAATTTTTGAGGTTCATAAGATCTTTCTTCAGCTCTTTTATTCTCTCAACATTGATTCCATAGGATTGCGCTATGAGCGATGCTTAGTTTGCTCTTATTGTCAATCCTTTGTAAAATTAGTTTACTTTATTTTCGAGGCTTAAATTCTTCAAATTACAAGCATAAGTTTTTGAATAAAAACACTTTTAACTTTAATAATAACTTGATATTTGAAACGAATTGTGGTACTCTGATAATTAGATGGGCAGGAATAATTTTTTATCTCATGAAGACTTGATCAATCTTCATGATCCTTTCGCTTAATTTCTGCAGCCATCTAATAAAGATAATAATTTTTTTGACGCCCTTTTTGGGTGAATACCTCTTTTTTTGCCTAGTGAAAAAAGAGAAAAACTTCTTGCTTGTCATCCTCAGCCTTGCGCTAAGGATCTCAGGTAACCAGGTGATGCCCCTAAATATCAATAAAATTTCTTCCCATATCGCAATCAAGAATCATAGAAAAAATTGAGGAAGCATCTTCAAAATAAAAATGAATAACGATAAAGAATGCCAAAATATGCATCTTGAAAAAACTATTGTCATTTCCTAAAAAATTCTCTATATTTCGTTTAAATATCGACATTAAATAATGAAGGTGGGTCCAAAAAAACCCACCTTTTTATTTGGATAAAGACTACATGGAACTGACAAATAAGATTAAAGACATTATTGAACCAACCCTAAATAGTTTAGGATATCACATTGTTCGAGTGAAATTTTCAGGACAAGTTCGTCCAACACTTCAAGTGATGATTGAAAAAAGCGATTTAAGCGCTTTGTCCATTGATGATTGTGTGAAAGCAAGTCGGCAGACTTCTGCTCTTTTGGATGTTGAAGATCCAATTGCAAGCGCTTACCAACTTGAAGTCACCTCTCCTGGCCTTGATCGCCCTCTTGTCAGTTTACAAGATTATATCCGCTTCCAAGGCTCAGAGATCAAACTTGAAACCGTGGTACCTCATGAGGGGCGTAAACGTTTCAAGGGAACTTTAACTGAAATCAAAGCAGAAATGGTTTTCTTGAAATCAGAAGATAGTGAAGCAATTGTTGAAATTGCTTATAGCAATATTCTTAAAGCAAAATTGGTCCCTCAATTTTAATTTTTAACGATAGAAATAAGTTTAGGAAAATAAGGCGATAACGATGACATCAATAACTTCAACCGGCATAATTCGAACAGAACTTTTAAGCGTTGCAGAAGCTGTTGCTCGTGAAAAAGGTATTCAAAAAGATGAAGTCCTTGAAGCCATGGAAATGGCAATTCAAAAAGCAGCACGCGCAAAATATGGTCATGAAAGAGATATTCGGGCTGAAATTGATCGAAAAAGTGGTGAAATTACTGTTTTTGCTTGCCGCGAAGTCGTCGAAGACATTGAGAATGAAGTCACTCAAATCTCCCTTAAAGAAGCAAAAAAACTAGACCCTACCCTGGAACTAGGATCCTTTATAAAGACATATCTTCCACCAATTGATTTTGGTCGTGTTGCTGCTCAAACTGCAAAACAGGTCATTTTTCAACGTGTTCGTGATGCTGAAAGACAACGCCAATACGAAGAATATAAAAATCGTGCAGGTGAAATTATTAATGGTCAAGTCAAGCGTGTTGAATTTGGCAATGTGATTGTTGAATTAGGACAAAGTGAAGCCCTCTTAGCAAGAGACCAATTAATCCCACGGGAAAATTTCCGCCCTGGAGATCGAATTCGGGCCTATATTATGGATGTTCGCCAAGAACCACGCGGCCCTCAAGTTTTCCTCTCACGGTCCCATCCTGGTTTTATGACAAAACTCTTCACTCAAGAAGTTCCTGAGATCTATGAAGGCGTTATTGAAGTAAAAGCTGTTGCACGCGATCCTGGTTCTCGCGCTAAGCTTGCCGTCTATAGTGCGGACAAAAGCCTTGATCCCGTTGGAGCTTGCGTTGGATTACGCGGCAGTCGCGTCACAACAGTGATCAATGAACTCCAAGGGGAAAAAATTGATATTATTCCATGGTCTTCAAATCCTGTCGTTTTTGTTGTTAATTCTCTGATCCCCGCAGAAGCAAGCAAGGTTGTGCTTGATGAAGCCAGCAATCGTGTGGAAGTTGTTGTTCCAGATGATCAACTCAGTCTCGCCATTGGGCGCCGAGGCCAAAATGTGCGTCTCGCCAGCCAGTTAACTGGACTTGGTATTGATGTTATTTCTGAAACCGTTGAATCTGAACGCCGCTCTCAAGAAATTAAGAATCGCTTAAAGCTATTCGTCGAAGCACTTGATGTGGATGATGTTTTGGCTCACCTTCTTATAACAGAAGGTTTTGATAATGTTGAAGAAATTGCTTACATTTCTTTAGGAGAACTCTCAGGCATTGAAGGTTTAGATGAAGACTTAGCTCAAGAACTTCAAAATCGTGCAAAGAATTTCTTAACAAAACAAGAAAAAGTATTTAAGCAACGTTCACAAGAATTAGGTGTTGAAAAAACACTTCAAAATCTCGAAGGTTTATCTCCTAAGATTGTGGTCGAGCTTGCTGAAAAAGGCATTACAACGCTTGATGCTCTTGCTGATCTTGCTGGAGACGAACTCGTCGAACTTTGCTCAGACATCGATTTAGACGAGGCGAATAAGCTTATTATGACAGCGCGAGAACATTGGTTTGAAAAAACGGATACAAACTCCCAAAAAAGTCAATAAAGATAAATTTTAAGGCTATTTGGAATCGTTTAAAGGAAAGATAAAAGTAATGACGGAACAAAAAGATTCGAATGAAAAGAAAACATTAACCCTAGGGGGTAAGCTTTCTTTGAAAAAAACTCCTGAAAGCGGCCAAATACGTCAAAGTTTTTCTCATGGCCGTTCAAAATCTGTTGCTGTGGAAGTCCGTAAGAAACGTACAGTTGAAAAGGCTGGAGGTTCTGAAGGAGAGCATTATGAAAACAGTCTTAAATCAGGCGAAAAAGCGAATTCAGAATTTGAAACCCGTCTTAAGGCTGTCCAAAATGCTTTAAAATCAGCTCCAGATTTGGAAGCCAAGCTTTCCAAAGAACGCCTATTAAGAGAAGAAATGGAAGCTCTTCGTCTAGTTGAAATTGAAAATCAACAAAAGCAAGAAGAAGAAAGACGACAACCTCAGAAAGTGGAAGAAACTTCCGAAGAAATCCCTTCCACGACACCTCCTTCCCTTCCTGTAGAAACCTCTGAGCAAAACGTAAATGCCTCTGTACGCCCCAAAAAATCTTATGAAATTGATGAAGGAGACGAAGAAGGCGAACATCGGAATGTTAAAAAAAGTGTGGCAAAACCCGCTGTAAAAAAAGCAGAAAATACTGAAGCGAAGCGACACGATTTTAAGCAAAGACTCCACGGACTTAGCTTTGAAGAAGCACTCCAAGCAGATGAAGAAATTGGGCGAGGACGCCATGGTAGCTCACGTCGACCAAAGTTTAAGAAACCCAAAGAAATTATTGAAACAAAGTTTATTGTTCGTGAAGTCAATATTCCTGAAGCCATTTCTGTCCAAGAACTTGCGAATCGTATGGCTATTCGCGCGGCTGAAGTTGTTAAAAAGCTTATCAGTATGGGCGTACTTGCAACCGTTAACCAAATGATTGATGCAGATACAGCTGAAATCGTCGTCACAGAATTTGGTCATATATGTAAGAGAACGACAACGGAAGATATTGGCAATATTCTTATGGCACAAGAAGAAGACCCTTCAACAATGGTTATAAGGGCTCCTGTTGTTACTGTCATGGGGCATGTTGACCATGGAAAAACTTCTCTGTTAGATGCTATCCGCAAGACCGATGTTGCAGCTCATGAAGCTGGCGGTATTACTCAACATATTGGGGCGTACCAAGTAACAATGCCTTCAGGTAAGAAAATCACCTTTATTGATACTCCTGGTCATGCTGCATTCACTGAAATGCGTGCTCGCGGAGCAAATGTAACAGATATTGTTATTTTAGTTGTCGCCGCCGATGATGGTATCATGGCGCAAACTGTTGAAGCCATTCACCACGCACGTGCTGCTAATGTTCCCATTATTGTCGCTATCAACAAGATTGATAAACCTGATGCCGATGCAAATCGCGTCAGAACAGCCCTTCTTCAACATGAAATTGTTCTTGAAGAAATGGGAGGCGATATTATTGCGATTGAAGTCTCTGCAAAAACAGGCCTTAATATTGATAAACTGGAAGAGGCCATTCTTCTCCAAGCTGAGGTTCTAAATTTAAAAGCGAATCCTCATCGCGATGCCTTAGGAGCGGTCATTGAAGCAAAACTTGAAAAAGGACGAGGTGCCGTTGCAACTGTTCTTATTCAACGCGGCACGCTTAAAGTTAGTGACATCTTTGTGGCAGGAACTGAATGGGGCCGTGTTCGTGCTCTTGTAGACGATCGTGGAAATAATCTAAAGCAAGCCTCACCTTCTCAACCTGTCGAAGTGATAGGCTTTAATGGTGCTCCTGGCGCAGGAGACTTATTTATTGTTGTTGAGAGCGAAGCGAAAGCACGTGAAATTGTTGATACACGCTCTCAAGCCTTAAAAGCTCACCAAGCAGCCGCTTTAAGAAAAACAACGATGGATCAACTGATTCAAAATGCAGCAGCACAAGGATCGATGAAAGAACTTGCTGTTGTCATTAAATCGGATGTTCAAGGCTCACTTGAAGCTATTTTAGGAAGTATCCATAAACTTGCAACGAGTGAAGTTTCAGTCCGCGTCTTATATTCTGGCGTCGGAGGAATCAGTGAAAGTGATGTGACTTTAGCCAGAGCCTCTGGAGGATTTGTCATCGGATTCAATGTTCGGGCTAACCAACAAGCACGCGAACTTGCTCATAGAGATGGTGTCGAACTACGTTATTATTCCATCATATATGATGTGATTGATGATGTGAAAGCGATTCTTGGAGGACTACTTTCACCAACGCTTAAAGAGAACTTCTTGGGGAATGCTGAAATACGCCAAGTCTTCAATATTACTAAAGCCGGAAAGATTGCAGGTTGTTATATCACTGAAGGAACCGTTAAACGAGGCGCTAAAGTCAGATTGCTTCGGGATAACGTGGTTATCCATGAAGGTAGCCTCAAGACATTGAAGCGCTTGAAAGACGAAGTTAAAGAAGTTAAACAAGGCTTTGAATGTGGTATGGCTTTTGAAAACTATCAAGATATTCGCGAAGGCGATGTCATCGAATGTTTCGAAGTTGAATCAATTGCAAGAGTACTTGCTTAAAATTAAAGTCTTACTTGATGACAAACTTACGTAAATCTTCTGCTCAAGGCCCCACGCAACGACAACTTCGGGTTGGCGAAGAAATTCGCCATATCCTCTCAAAAATTTTAAGCCGCGGTGATTATTCTCACCCTCTTCTAGAGGGCGCAAGCGTTATTGTAACAGAAGTTCGCATTAGTCCCGACCTTAAGCATGCCAAAGTGTTTATAACCACCTTAGGTGGCAAGAATATGGAAGCTATTGTAAAGGTTTTAAATGAAGAAAGTCGTCCTCTACGAAACGCTTTAGGGCGGACCCTTACAATAAAATACACCCCTCAGCTTCAATTCAGGGCAGATACTTCTTTTGAAGAAGCGGCGAAAATCGCAACCCTTCTTCATTCAGAACATGTTGCCCAAGATTTGAAGAAGAAATAAGTCTATTCTTTAATTTTAAGGCTCCAGGGGCGAGTTCCAACATCATCGCTTACAGTACGAACTTTCACGCCACTCTTCGTCATCCAAATGAGATGTCCCCCTTTCATTTTTAACTCATATCCTGTGATAAGAGTTGAAGAATCTGTAACTTCTTTAACAGAAGGCCGTATCTCGAGATCGCTTTTTATATCTTGAAAATCTTTCTCTTGTGAATCTTTCAAGATCATAACGGTTTTTCCATTTTTAGAAATAAGATAGCTTTTTCTTGTGATGTGAATTCCTACAGGTTGCTCTTCAAGATCTTCTGAAAATTTCTGAACATCTTGAAGGGCAACCATTTTGAGCCAATTTTCTCGCGCAAATCTTCCTGCCTGTAATGAATTAACCCAACCTTTTCCTTCTACATCCAATAGACAGATAAGGTTTTTATCGCCTGCCATAAAAATATCCGGTTTAGGGGAGAAACTTGTTAAAATAAAAGCAATGATCATCCCACCCCCTCCCCACCATCTCCACGACGTTTTCCATAAACAAATCCATAAAAAACTTAATGTAAATATCAGCAAAATATGCGACGGGATCGAGGGGACTAAAAGCGTCGATCCCGGCCATGATGAAATTGTATGCGCGATCTCAGTCATAAACCCAATAATCTTCTGTAAAAAAAGAGCAAGATAACTTGCTGAAGAAAAGGAACTTATAACCAAATAAAGGACAAGAGATGGCATAATGATAAATGAAAGTAAGGGAATACAGATGATGTTTGCAGGCAAGGCATGAAGTGTAAAACGATTAAAAGTATAAACGATATAAGGCGTTGTCGCTATTGTCGCGAGAATTGTTGAAAAGGTGATTCCAAATAAATAAAAGAGCAACGTTTGCCACCATTGTCGATAAGTGGTACGCCAATGCTCTAAGGGCTTTTTTAGAATTTCATAACCGCTCACAAGGGCAATAACTGCCGAAAATGACATTTGAAAACTTGGCGAGATAATGGACTCAGGCAAAACAAGAAGAATGACGATTGCCGCAAGAGCTACATTCCGTAAAGTTATTGCCGTTCGGTCGGTTATCACTGCCACTAAAATAATTGCTGTCATCATAAAAGAACGCTGCGCAGGAATTGCGAAATCGCAGATGACAAGGTAAAAAAAAGTCAGAATAATTGCAAAAGCCGCAGCCCATTTTTTTATAGGATATCGAAGAGTAAGCCATGGAATAAAGGATAATCCTTTACGAAAGACTAAAAAGACAAGTCCCGCAACAATTGATAAATGAAGCCCAGAAATGGCTAGAATATGAGCCAATCCTGAATTTGCAAAATCTTCACGCAATTCTTCTGAGATCCCTGAACGATCTCCTGTAATCAAAGCAGCCGCAATCGCACCTGAATCTCCCCCTATTGTTATTTTAAGATATTTCGTTAAGGAGTGTCTCATTCTTGTCAACTCTGTTATAAGCTTCTCTTTAATCCCTTGTGGACCATAATCCTTATTTATTTCAGGGAAAGTGATTCCATATCCAACAGCGGATATTTTCTCAAAAAATGCTTTCTTACGAAAATCATAAGCCCCTGGCGCAACAGGAGCATTAGGAGGCAATAAAACACCTTTGAATTTCACTTTTTGGCCTGGGATAAAATCTCTTCTTTCTTGAAGATTTTTTCCTTTGAAATTTATGCGCACACGCCCAAGAGGATGCTTTAGTTTTATCGGCGCTAACGTAACATTTTGAAGCGTCAATCGCAGAGATTTTGGCATCTGCTCAATCTTTTTTATCTCTCCTTCAATGGTCTGCACACGAGAAGGATAATGAAAAAGATAAGTTCCTACAGAATAGGTTCTTAATTGAGCTGCTGAAAACCCTAAACATAGTGTAAAACTCATTAAAACAAGACAATACGCTCCGAAATGTTCTGATTTAAAAATACGTAATGAAATCAAGCTAATGAATGAACATAATAGCCCTATTAACCCTATCCATCCTGAGGGTTCCGTCTGCATTCCGAAATAGCTCAATATTCCAGTTCCGATCCCCACAGGACTCCACACAACCCATTGGGTACGTTCTGCTATAAGCTTTGCTCTTAAAAATTGAGGCGATTTTGTTGCTAGAAAAGATGCAGCCATTTTAAAAATATGTTATAATAAAATTATATTGTATAGACTCTTAATGATCTTAAAGGAATCATATGACTGTTGTCACTCGTTTTGCTCCTTCTCCCACCGGTTATCTCCATATTGGCGGTGCAAGGACCGCTTTATTTAATTGGCTTTATGCCAAACATTTAAATGGAAAATTCTTACTCCGTATCGAAGATACGGATCGTGAACGCTCAACAGATGAAGCCATTAAAGCCATTATCGAAAGTATGAAATGGCTTGGCCTAAAGTGGGATGACGATATTATATTCCAATTCTCAAGGGCCCAACGTCACGCCGAAGTTGCGCATCAATTAGTTGCTGAAGGCAAAGCCTACTATTGTTTCTGTACGCCTGAAGAGCTAGAAAATATGAGAGAAAAAGCGCGCCAAGAAAAACGACAACCCCGCTATGATGGTCGATGGAGAGATCGTGACATTCGGGAGGCCCCTCTTGGTGTTAAACCTGTCATTCGCTTAAGAGTCCCTTATGAAGGTGAAACTGGCATTTTAGATGTCGTTCAAGGACAAGTTCGCGTCCAAAATGAGCAACTCGATGATATGGTTTTATTGCGAGCCGATGGAACACCGACCTATATGCTAGCTGTGGTTGTTGATGATCATGACATGAAAATTACGCATGTGATTCGAGGAGATGATCACCTTACAAACACCTTTAGACAAATTCAAATCTATAAAGCAATGGGGTGGAATACGCCCACTTTTGCTCATATTCCCATGATCCACGGTCATGATGGCGCAAAGCTCTCAAAACGCCATGGAGCTCTTGGAGTCGAAGCTTATCAAGAAATGGGTTTTCTTCCTGAAGCGATGTGTAATTATTTACTCCGTTTAGGCTGGGGGTATGGCAATGAAGAGATCATTTCACAAGAGCAAGCTATAAGATGGTTTGATATCCAAAATGTTGGCAGATCTCCTGCTCGTTTTGATATTGCAAAATTAAAAAGCGTAAATGCTCATTATCTCAACCAAAGTAATGACCGACGTCTTAGTGATTTAATTTCTCCTTTTATTGAAGAAAAACTCGGAAAACACTTAAATGAAGTTGAAAAATCAACTTTAGAGACAGCTATGCCAGGACTTAAACAACGAGCTCAAACCATAACAGAATTGGCTGATAGCGCCCTTTTCTATGTCCATAAGCGCCCTATCTTTTTAGATGATAAAGCGCGTCACTTATTAGAGAAAGAGGCGAAAGATTTATTACAAGATTTCTTACCAAAATTAATGACTGCTATAGATTGGTCTCATGATTCCATTCAAGAAATATGCCGTATTTTTTCTGAAAATCGCGGCATAAAGTTAGGACAAATCGCCCAACCTTTGCGGGCCGCAATTACAGGGCGCTCAATTTCTCCTAGCATTTTTGAAGTTATGGAAGTTTTAGGGCAGGAAGAGTGTTTAGGTCGCCTTCAAGATGTGTTAGGATCGTAATCTGGGTTATAGGAGGACAAAAAATAAAAATGTCATCTCAAAATAAAACAAGCTCCCTCTCTCCACAAATGCAAGTTGCAAAGCTTACATTTTCTAAAAATGGCATTGAACAATCAATTGAAATTCCTATTTTAAGCGGCACCTTAGGACCGGATGTGCTTGATATTCGTGATCTTTATGCACAAACTGGTTACTTAACTTATGATCCAGGTTTTACCTCTACGGCCAGTTGTGAATCTAGTATTACTTTTGTCGACGGTGAGAAAGGTCTTCTTCTTCATCGAGGATATACCATTCAAGATTTAGCAACCCACTGTGACTTCTTAGAGGTTGCTCATTTACTTCTCTATGGCGAAGTTCCGAACCAAACACAAAAAATAGATTTTGAACAAAATATCATCACGCACACAATGCTTCATGAGCAACTCATTAACTTCTATCAAGGATTTAGAAGAGATGCTCATCCTATGGCAATTATGGTCGGCGTTGTTGGAGCTCTTTCTTCATTTTATCATGATAGCCTTGATCTTAAAGATCCTGAACAGCGTGAACTGGCGTCTTATCGACTTATTGCCAAGATGCCATCAATTGCCGCCATGGCTTATAAATACTCAGTAGGGCAACCTTTTGTTTACCCTCGAAATAATCTTAAATACGCTGAAAATTTCATCCATATGATGTTTTCTTTACCATCTTATGACTATCAAGTTAATAAAACCGTTGCTCAAGCTATTAATAAGATTTTTATTCTTCATGCCGATCACGAACAAAATGCTTCAACATCAACTGTGCGTCTTGCAGGGTCTTCTGCTGCAAATCCTTTTGCCTGTATTGCATCTGGAATTGCTTCTCTTTGGGGCCCCGCTCATGGGGGCGCAAACGAAGCTGTTTTAAATATGCTTAAAGAAATTGGAACAAAAGATCAGATTCCGGAATTTCTAAAACGTGCAAAAGATAAAAATGATTCATTCCGCCTCATGGGATTTGGGCATCGCGTTTATAAGAATTTTGATCCCCGTGCCATTGTTTTAAAAGAAAGCTGTCATCAAGTTTTAGACGCTTTAGGTGTTAAAAAAGATCCTCTTTTTGATCTTGCCATGGAATTAGAAAAAATTGCTCTCCAGGACGACTATTTTATTGAGAAAAAACTCTTTCCTAATGTGGATTTTTATTCAGGAATTATTCTACAAGCTGTTGGTATCCCTTTATCAATGTTTACGGTGCTTTTTGCGGTTGCACGTACAGTTGGTTGGGTTTCTCAGTGGCGAGAAATGATTGGTGACCCCGTTCAAAAAATAGGTCGACCAAGACAAAGATATATAGGCCCTATGCAAAGGCCTTTTATTCCGTTAAAAGAAAGATAAGAATATGGTGAATCAAAATAATAGTATTGCAGGTCAAGACGTTATGGAACAACATAGTTCAAAAGGATTTATTCTACGAGACGGATCTTCTCTCCTCTCTCTGCCAACAAATGATAATAAATCACCCCAGGGTGCACGTATTAAAAAAGTTATGTGGTGGAGCTTGATTTTAGGAAGTATCTTATTTCTTGCCTTTTTATAGAATATCAGCAAGATTTTGTCTCACTTTTATGCCATCATTAATAGAAAAACGCCCAAAATAAGTCGATAAATTACGAAGGGTGTAAAAGATGCTTTTTGCAACCACACCATCATAAAGCGTATGGCAAAAAGGCCTGAAATGGCTGCAATTATTGACCCCAAAATAATTTCCTGCGTCAGTAAACTCTCACCAGCTTTTTGTAATTTATAGCCTGTCAAAGTTGCAGCTCCTAAAATCGCCGGAATTGACAATAAAAACGCAAATCGTGCCGAATCAACGCGAGAGAACCCTAATAATCGAGCCATCGTCATACACGCTCCTGAACGGCTTGTCCCTGGAATAAGAGCAAGAGCTTGAGCGCATCCAATGAAGAAGGCTTTTTTCCATGACATGTTATCTAAAGAATGTGTCGATGAGACCTTGCGATCAATAATAAATAACAATATTCCATAAATAATACTCATCCACCCAACAATCGTCACTGTTCTTAAAAGATCCATCCCAACTGTGCTTAAAATAAGCCCGCCTATAATAGCGGGGATTGTCGCGAGTATAATATTGAGGGCCATTTTACCTTCAAATGACTTTTTTCCTTTTAATATGAGAAAAAAACCACGCAAGAGAGCTAAAATATCCTTCCAGAAATATAAGACAACAGCAAAAAGTGTTCCTACATGCATTGCAACATCAAGTTCAAGGCCTTGAGGAAGCCACTGAAAGATATAAGGAACAAGAATAAGATGTCCTGTTGAACTTATCGGAAGAAACTCTGTTGCTCCCTGAATAAGAGCAAGAATAACAATTTGATATAGAGACATCGGACTCACTGTGTTAGATTGCGGGATATGGTTACCGTTAGTAAAATTTAACTTTGAAGTCAACTTTAATGCGTACACTTTTTCATGTGCCTTTGTGTCCTTTTTCTCGAAAAGTTCGCTTGACCCTTGCTGAAAAAAAACTTGATGTAAATTTAGAACCAGAACTCATTTGGAAAAAACGAGAAGAATTTTTAGAAGTTAATCCTGCAGGAAAAGTTCCTGTCCTTATTGACCTTAATCAAAAGATATTATGTGATAGTAATTCTATATGTGAATATCTTGACGAAGCTTATCCGGAACCATCCTTACTAGGAAGAGAGCTATTTCAAAGGGCAGAAACTCGCCGTCTGATTGCTTGGTTCGATGATAAATTCAATCAAGAAGTTACGCGGACAATTGTTTATGAAAAAACATTAAAACGCTTTTTCGAACAAATGGGCCCCGATTCAAATGCGTTACGCGCTGGTAAAGCTGCCATTGAATTTCATTTAGATTATATTTCATGGCTTGTTGATCGCCGCAATTGGCTTGCAGGAGATGGCTTGTCGCTTGCAGACCTCGCAGCAGCAGCCCATCTTTCTTGTGTTGACTTCCTTGGCCATGTTCCATGGGATAAATTCCCTGATGCTAAAGAATGGTATAGCCGACTTAAGTGCCGTCCAAGTTTTCGTCCACTCCTCACAGACAAAATGCCAGGCGTTAGTGTTGCCTCTCATTACGCCGATTTAGATTTTTAAACTCTAAGGAGATTTTAATAAAATTAGGAATTTTATTAAAAATTATACTTTCTCAGAATCTGGCGTAATAATAAGCAAACCATCTTGTTCTTTAACTTTAACAGAATCCGTTATTTTACCCTCCAGAATCATGGAAGCCATTTCATTTTGGAGGTATTTCTGAATCACTCGCTTTAAAGGACGTGCGCCATAAATAGGATCATATCCTTTTCTAGCAAGCCATTGCTTCGCTGTATCATCAATATGAAAGGTGATTCTGTGTTCTTCAAGAAGCTTTTCGAGATGTCGTAATTGAATATCAACCACCCCTTTCATATCCTCGAGTGCTAAACGACTAAAAAGTAGGATCTCATCAATGCGATTAAGAAATTCAGGTCTAAAAGCATGTCGTACGACGTCCATCACATTCTCACGTACTTTTTCTACAGGTTCTCCTGGCTCAAGTTGAGTTAGAATTTCACTCCCTAGATTTGACGTCATAATAATGACAGTATTTGAAAAATCGACTGTGCGCCCTTGCCCATCGGTTAAACGACCGTCGTCTAAAACTTGCAATAAAACATTAAAAATATCCGGATGAGCTTTTTCAACTTCATCAAATAAAATAACTTGATAAGGTCGCCGCCGAACTGCCTCCGTTAGGCTCCCTCCTTCTTCATAACCAACATAACCAGGAGGAGCCCCAATCAAACGAGCAACAGAATGCTTTTCCATGAATTCTGACATATCTATGCGCACCATCGCCGATTCGTCATCAAATAAAAATTCAGCTAATGCCTTTGTGAGCTCTGTTTTTCCAACGCCTGTTGGCCCTAAAAATAAAAAAGAACCAATTGGACGGTTTTTATCTTGCAGTCCTGCTCGAGCACGTCTCACAGCATTACTTACCGCCAGAATAGGTTCATGTTGCCCGACGACTCGTTGATGTAAGAAAGTTTCCATCTGAAGAAGTTTCTCACGCTCACCTTCCAACATTTTATCCACAGGGATGCCTGTCCAGCGTGAAACCACTGCAGCAATATCATTTTCTGTGACTTCTTCACGAAGTAGAGTGGAATCATTTGCTGACTGAGCCGCGACTAAATCTCTTTCTAATTCAGGAATGACTCCATAAGCAAGCTCCCCCGCACGAGCAAGGTTTCCTTCGCGTTGAGCAATTTCAAGTTCAGAACGCGATTGATCTAAACGTTCCTGAAGTTTTTGAGCTTGGCTTAACTTATTCTTCTCTCTCTGCCAAATTTCGGTGAACTTATGCGATTCTGCTTCTAACTCTCTTAACTCTGTTTCTAGGCTTCCAAGCCGTCTCTTAGATTCGTCATCTGATTCTTTTTTAAGCGCTTCTCTCTCGATTTTAAGTTGGATAATGCGTCGATCAAGTTCATCAAGTTCTTCGGGTTTAGAGTCAACTTCCATGCGAAGACGGCTTGCAGCTTCATCAACCAAATCAATCGCTTTATCCGGTAAAAATCGATCACTAATATATCGATTGGAAAAGGTTGCGGCAGCAACAATGGCACTATCCGTGATACGTATGCCATGATGTAATTCATATTTCTCTTTTAATCCCCGAAGGATTGATATGGTATCTTGGACTGTAGGCTCAGGAACAAAGACTGGTTGAAAGCGACGTGCGAGAGCCGCATCCTTTTCAATATACTTACGATATTCATCCAGAGTCGTTGCGCCAACACAATGTAATTCTCCTCGGGCGAGAGCAGGCTTCAACATATTCGAAGCATCCATGGCCCCTTCTGCTTTTCCAGCCCCAACAAGGGTATGCAACTCATCAATAAAGAGAATAATTTCACCAGCGGCATTAGAAATTTCTTGAAGGACAGCTTTAAGCCTTTCTTCAAATTCGCCTCGAAATTTTGCTCCCGCAATCAGAGCTCCTAAGTCTAATGCCATCAGTTGCTTGTCTTTTAAGCTTTCTGGAACATCTCCTTTAACAATCCTATGCGCTAAGCCTTCAATAATCGCTGTTTTACCTACTCCAGGCTCTCCTATTAGAACAGGATTATTTTTTGTCCGTCTTGAAAGAACCTGTATTGTCCGTCGAATTTCTTCATCTCTTCCAATAACAGGATCCAATTTCCCTTCTCGCGCAAGCTGTGTCATCTCTCGAGCATATTTTTTAAGAGCTTCATAAGATTCTTCAACTGAAGCACTATCTGCTTTCCGTCCCTGACGTAGAGTCACTATAGCATTCTCTAGTTTAGAAAGAGTGATCCCAGATTTTTTTAAAATCTCAAGGGTGTCATCATTACTTGCCGCATATAAGGCTTCAAATAACCGCTCAATCGTTACAAATTCATCTCCCATTTCTTTGGATTTTTTTTCAGCATATTCAAATACTTTCGCTGTCTCTGGAGCTAAATAAATTTGTCCAGCCCCCTGCCCTGCAACCTTAGGTTGCTTTTTCAGTAACTTCTCAACATCATTTCGTAATTGAGCTAAGGGAATTGACATTATTTCTAATAATCGTGGAATTGGACTATTTAAGTCAGCAAGTAAAGTCGCAAAAATATGTTCAGGCAAAAAACGCTGATGCCCCTCACGTAAAGCCAACATTTGAGAATTTTGGAGGATTTCTCTTGCTTTTTCAGTGTATTTAGATAAATCCATTTTCCATCATCCCTTCTAGTTAATCTTTCTCTAAAGTATATCTAATTTTTATTTTTTTTGAAGAAGTTCCGCATATACTTTTAAGGTCTCATCAATCATAACTTGCTTAGAAAACAACTCCTGAACTCTTTTTTGTGCATCTTTAGAAATCTGTTTTTGCTTCGCTTGTGAAAATTTTATAGCAGCCCTTAACTCTCTTGCAAGTTCAGAAGTATTACCTGGAGAAACCAAGACGCCAGTTTTACCGTCTTCAATAATTTCCTTAGGCGCCCCTAAACTGCTTGCAATGACAAATTTTCCCATAGCTTGTGCTTCTGCTATAACTCGCCCAAACGCTTCAGGAGCTGTTGACGCATGAACAACCACACTTGCTATGCTATAAGCGGCAGGCACATCACTATAGTGTTCGATAAATTTTACTCTATGGGCTATCGGTGTGTTATTCACAGAGGCTTGCAACTCTTTTAAATAATTCTCATGACCTTGAGAACTTCCCAAAATAACGCACACGCCTTTAAAGTCATCCATTTCTTTGAGAGCTTCAAGTAAAATGGCTTGTCCTTTCCAACGAGCTAAACGCCCTACCATTAAGATAAGAGGGGTTTTTGAGTCTATTCCCCATACTTTTTTGAGTTCTTCACAATTTTTCTCATTCACATTGTGAAGAGCAAAATGATGGAGATCAACGCCTCGATAAATAACTTTGATATTCTTTGAATCAACATAAGCTCTATAATTTTTTTCAATATGGTCCCGAATAAATTGGGAAACAGCAATTACACGTTCGCCTCGAGCCATCACAGAGTTATAATAATTCTTCACTCTACTACGAAAATTATAAACCCCATGAAAAGTTGTCACGAAAGGAATTTTTAAAAATTTAGTCGCATAGTAAGCACTCCACGCAGGCCCTCTTGATCGTGCATGTACAAGTGTTACATTTCTCTCTCTCATAACTTTTTGGAGCCGGTGAATATTTAACAATATGGTGAAGGGATTTTTCGAATTGAGAGGAAGTTTTATATGTTCCGCCCCAATTTTTTTTAAGTATGATTCTAGCTTCCCGCCTGCAGAAATTACTAAAGCTTTTCCGTTTTCTTTTAAAATACCTTCAGCAATATCAAGGGTCCCTCTTTCGACCCCTCCTTGATTTAAGGCTGGTAAAACTTGTAAAATTGTTTTGTTTTTTAAATCTGGCATGATAAATTTACATCTCTCTGTTGCAATTCTTAATAGTTGCAAAAATTTTATGGTCTGTTAATAAAAACTTTAGAATAGTATGAAATTATTTAATTAAACAAACTTGTTACACTAAACTCTCAAATGAGGTAAAGTAGCTTTTTTGGCAATACAGATGAAAGAACATCAAATGAATTTTTTTAGGAAACAGCAAATTCTTACCCTATTAAAAGAACATCGGGTACTAGCGACACTTTTGGGTCTTATTATCCTTGGAGTTTTTTCACTTATTATCAAACAATTCGTTCTCTCAGATCAAAAAAGCAGACGACAAATGAAAGGGGTCACTGTTGAGATTGAATATGTAAGAAAAGCTTCCCTAACAAAACATATCACAACTGTCGGCACTTTGGCGGCCAATCAGATTGTGACAGTAAAACCTCAAGTAAGTGGACTTGTCTCTGAAATTAAAGTCCAGGGAGGTTCCGAAGTTGTCGCAAATCAGGTTATTATGCAGATTGATGACCGTCAGTTTAAATCAAATCTTAAAGAAGAAGAAGCTAAGCTTATTCTTGCAAAAGCAGCCCATGAAAGAGCATCAAAACTTCTTGAAAAGAAATTTGGTCCCGCAAAATCTTATGATGAAGCTTTAGCTAATCTGAAAGCTGCAGAATCTAGAGTCGAGATCGCGACAAAAAGAGTAGAAGACTCTCAAATACAAGCTCCTTTTGAAGGTATTATAAGCCTTAATAATATTAGTATCGGAGCTCCGGTTAATGAGCAAACTGAACTTTTTACAATTGTTGACGTTGACCCTATGAAATTAGACTTTAGAGTTCCAGCTGAATACTTACGATATATTAGTGTTGGACAAACTTTAGCAATTATAATTGATGGTTTTGAAGATGAACCTTTCTCCGGAACAGTTGAAGCCATCGACGCAAAAGTCGATCCTCATGCTCATAGCATTGCTGTCCGTGCACATCTTAGCAATCAAAAAAGAACCTTAAAACCAGGTCTCTTTGCGAGAGTTGATCTTGTCGTTGGTTCTAAAGATAATGCTCTTGTTGTTCCTTTAAGCGCCGTAGAAAGTAGTGGAGATGAGGAATACGTTTATAAAGTATTCAATGGTGTTGCTTATCGTTTCCCTGTTACAACCGGCATCCAAGAAGGTGATAACATTGAAATTGTAAGGGGATTACAAGAAGGCGATGTCGTTGTAACCGTCGGACTCAATAAAATCCGTGATGGTATTCCGGTGGTTTATGAAGGAATGGAAACGGATTTAAAGAAAGAAGATGATTCTAAAGAATCAAAAAATACTAACAATAACCCTAAAGAGCCTCAAAATAAGAAATAAACCTTATTTTCGACGCTTAAAGAAAGTTAATTCGGTATGAACTTAACAGATATTTGTATCCGCCGCCCTGTTCTCTCAACTGTCATGAGCCTGGTTATCATTTTGTTAGGAATTGTAACTTGGACACGCCTTCAAGTGCGTCAATATCCTAACGTTGATGAACCTAAGATCAGTATTATTACCCAATTTGAAGGCGCCAGCCCAGAAATTATAGAAGCTCAAGTGACTAAACCTTTAGAAGACGCCCTCTCAGGCATTGAAGGTCTTTACTTGATGACGTCAAGTAGCGAAGTTGAAGAAAGCCGAATTACTCTTGTTTTCGAATTAAATCGTTCTATTGAAGCAGCAGCAAATGATGTTCGTGACCGTATTAGCCGTATTCGTAATAAACTGCCAAATGATGTGAGTGATCCTCGGATCAAAAAAGCTGACGCAGATGCGTTCCCTTTCATGTATCTTGCTGTTTACAGTGATCGCCATGACACGAAAGATATTGCGGACTATGCACGACGTTTCCTAGAAAGCCAACTTGAAGTAATTAATGGTGTATCAAGCGTCGAAATCTTTGGCGGTGGCGAATATGAAATGCATATCTACCTTGATCCTGTTAAAATGGCTTCATATCAAATCACAGCTGAAGATGTTGCTCAATCTCTTAAAAAACAGAATATTGAAAAACCTGCAGGCCGCATTATCACAAAAGATCGAGAAATTACAGTCACGACAAAAGCAGCCCTTTCAACTGAAAAAGACTTTAATAATCTCATTATTTTTGAACGAGATGGTTATCTCGTTCGCTTAGAAGACATTGGAGAAGCAAAATTAGACGCAATTGATACGCGCAGTCGTGTAAGATTCAATGATAAAAATGCTGTTGCTATTGGTTTGATCAAGCAATCGATTGCAAATCCACTTGATATTGCTCTTGCTGTAAAAAAACAACTTCCTCGCTTGAGAGAAGGCCTTCCGCGCGGCATGCAGATGGAAGTTGCAAATGATAAGACAGTCTATATTGAGCGCTCGATTCAAGAAGTTTACCATACTCTATTTGAAGCTACTATCCTTGTGATTCTTGTGATTTTAGCATTTTTACGTTCTTTTAGAGCTATAATTATCCCTATTGTAACAATCCCTGTTTCTCTGATTGGAGCCTTTGCATTAATGTATTGGCTCGGTTTTACGATTAACACACTTACACTTCTTGCCCTTGTTCTGGCGATCGGTTTAGTTGTCGATGATGCTATTATCGTGTTGGAGAATATTTACCGACATATCGAAGAAGGAATGCATCCTGTAACAGCAGCATTTAAAGGAGCAAGAGAAATTAGCTTTGCCGTTGTTGCAATGACTATTACGCTTGCTGCTGTTTATGCACCAATCGCTCTATCCACTGGGCAAACTGGCCGGCTTTTTACTGAATTCGCGCTAACATTGGCAGGCTCAGTTTTAATTTCGGGTTTCGTGGCTCTAACACTTTCACCTATGATGTGCAGTCGTTTATTGAAATCTCATAATGTCGTAAAAGTGAATAATGAAACAAATGCATTTAATAAGTACTGGAATGTATTTGAAACCAAAAGTGAAAAAGTCCTTGTTTATATTGATACTCTTTATGAATCAGCTTTGAAACGAGCTCTTACAAAACGATGGACTATTTTGGCCACAGGGTTTGTTATTGCAAGTCTTGGATATTATCTCTTTAAAGAAATGCCGTCTGAACTTATTCCCAGAGAAGATCAGGGAATTGTAAATGCCCGCGCGATTCCTCCTTATGGTGCCAATATCGATTTCACAAATAAGTATATGCTTCAAGTGGATAATATTATGAAAGGCATTCCTGAAATGGAAAAAAGATTGACCCTTGTCAATGTTCCAGGAGAGTCAACTATTTTAGGTGTCCTCTTGCCTTGGGAAAAACGGAAACGCCGTAGCCAAGAAATTGTCGAAGGCTTGCGTGATCCTATGTATGATATCACGGGTTTGAGTGTGTCTCCTAGTGTCGGCGGTAAATCTCTTGTTGGAGGCTTAACAGATACACCGGTGGAAGTTGTGATCGAAACAACCAAAACATATAAAGAGCTGGTAGAGATGGCAGATGGTTTCATGAAAACCCTCCATGGGTTAGGAGCTCTTCAAGATATCTACGCAGACTACGGAGCAGAAGGACAAGAACTTGTCGTTACGGTCGATCGCGATAAAGCAGCTTCTTTGGGTATTGATGTTTCAACAGTTGGAGAAAGTCTTGATACCCTTATCAGTGGTCGTTCACCAAGCAAATTTAAACGAGAAAATAAGCTTTATAACGTTAAAGTATGGCTTGAAGAAGATTATCGTCGGAGTGCTGATGACCTTTCTATGGTTTTCTTACGTGGTTCAAAAGATCGAAAAGAAACAATGGTTCCTTTATCAGAAATCGTGGAAATTTCTAAACGATTAGCTCCAACAGCTATTTCCCACTTCTCAGGATTAAGATCTGTTACTTTCAGTGCTAAATTGCGAGATGGTTTTAGCCTTGGAAATACGTTGCAACTTATAAAAGAACAAGGATATAAAGTTCTTCCCGAGGGCACACGTATAGATTTTGCAGGTGAAAGCCGTCGATATCTTGAAGAAAGCTCAAATATTCTTTTGATTTTTGGTTTGGCGCTTATTTTTATCTTTTTAGTTCTTTCAGCCCAATATGAAAGTTATATTGATCCTCTTATCATATTGTTTAGCGTGCCTTTATCTCTCGCTGGAGGAATTTTCCTCTTAAAACTTTTCGGCCAAACAATTAATCTTTATAGCCAAATCGGATTGATTACGCTTATAGGGCTTATTACTAAGCACGGTATTCTTATCGTCGATTTTGCTAATAAACTCAAAGCAGATGGTTTAAGTCGTATTGACGCCGTTGTTGAAGCTTCCCGACTCCGTTTACGTCCTATTCTTATGACAACTTTTGCCATGGTTTTGGGGGCTGTTCCGCTTGCTTTCGCCAGTGGTGCCGGTGCCGAAAGTCGCCGTCCCATCGGACTTGTTATCGTCGGAGGAATGACTTTGGGAACCCTCTTTACATTATTTGTAGTCCCAGCAATTTATACGTTCTTAAGCCGTAAGAAAGTAGCTTCAGATTTGTCAGAGTTTAACGAAAAAAATAGACAATAAATTTTATAGGTGAATTTCCTTAGAACGAATTCACCTATAAAAAAATATCTGTTCTCGACAAAGCTTAACTCTATTTTAGTAGAAAAGTTGTGCTATTACCTTTCGCATTCGAAAGATAATTCTAATGTCTTATATTAGAAATAAATAGAATATGACGAAACCTCATTTAAATCTTGTTTTTGATTTGAAGCGTCTCAAACAGCTAAAACTCAATGCTGTAAAAATGCGTCAAAAAGATAACTTTTATATAGAATTGATTGAAAAAGAGCTTATCACTCGGCTTCAATTTACAAAAAGAGATTTTAAAAACATCTTTATCTATGGTGAATTTTCTGACAATTTTTTACAATTTTTAAAGCATCAGTATCCTAATAGAACGTCCATAATGACGGCAAGTTTTATTCCTTCTTCTTCGCCTCTGTTAACTTATTTCCCCTTTACTGTTTGTTCTGAAGAATATCTTCCATTTCCATCACAAACATTTGATCTCGTCATATCCTGCGCTTCTTTCCATCATCTTAATAATATTCCAAAAGCCCTCGCAGAATATAGACGTATACTCACACCTGATGGATTGTTTCTCTCTAGCTTTATTGGAGGTGAAACCCTTCAAGAAGCCCGAGAGGTCCTCTTACAAGCTGAAATTGAGCTTACAGGAGGTGCAAGCCCTCGCATAATCCCTATGATTAACATAAGAACTGCATCTGAGCTCATGCAGCTTTCAGGTTTTTCTCTCCCTGTGATTGATCGGAATTTATTAAAGCTAAGCTATTCCTCTCTCTCACATTTATTCAAAGAAGTTAAACAATTGGGAGAAAGTAATTATATGGCTGAACGCTCTCTAAAAACACCCCCGAAAAATTTATTTAAATTAGCAGAACAATTCTATCAACAGCGTTATATGGATGAATATCAACGACTTAAAGCAACCCTTGAATTAATTCATCTTTGCGGTTGGAATCCGGACTCTTCTCATCCCAAGAATTGCCTTAAAGGATCAGGACAAATTTCTTTAACCAAAATCTTCAAATCATAGAAAGTTGTTGCCTTAAATTCATTATGATATGGTGTTAAAAATAAGAGGGATTTATGCAAGGAAAATATATTACCATTTTCGGGGGAACAGGTTTTATTGGTCGTAGTCTTGTTCAAAAATTTGCTCGAGAAGGTGCAATAATTCGTGTCCCTGTTCGCAGTCCTAATAATGCTTTATTTCTAAAAACAATGGGACATGTTGGCCAAATCACTCTTTGCAAAATCAATCCTTATATTAAACAAGACATAGAGGCTTGTTGTGAAAATTCAGAAATTGTGATCAATCTCATAGGTATTTTCTATGAAAAAAAGAACTCTACTTTCAAAAGAGTTCACGTTGAACTCGCTGAAACCATTGCTGAAAGTACCGCTAAAGCAGGCGCCAAAAGATTTCTACATATGTCTGCCTTAGGAGCTGATTCTAGGTCAAAATCAGCATATGCTATAAGTAAAATTCAAGGAGAACAAGCTGTCCTTAAAGCGTACCCTCAAGCTACCATCTTTCGCCCTAGTTTAGTATTTGGACCTCATGATCGTTTTTTCAACCGTTTTTCAGAAATAAGTCGTTTTTCTCCTATCCTACCCTTAATAGGAGGTGGAAAAACACATCTTCAACCCACGTATGTTGGAGATGTCATAGAAGCCGTCATCGTCGCGACTAAATATCGAGAATCTGAAGAACAAATATATGAGTTGGGAGGCCCTAAGATATATTCTTTTAAAGAACTTTTTGAAATCATGCTTAAAATTATTCAACTTAAGCGACTCTTACTTCCTCTTCCTTACTTTATAGCTAGAATTATTGGATTTTTTGGTGAGTTCTTGCCAACACCGCCTTTAACACGAGATCAAGTAAAATTCTTAGAAAAAGATAATATTCTCACAAAAAGAAACCTTACCTTCCAAGATCTTGGTCTCGTCCCTCATGCTCTTGAATCGATCTTACCTCGGTATCTATCTCACTATAAATAAAAATTTACTTAGACATTGAATCGAAAATGGAAAACATCACCATCTTGAATAAGATAATCTCGTCCTTCTTGACGCATTTTACCTGAACTTTTAGCTCCTTGTTCTCCTTCGAATACTACATAGTCTTCATAAGAGATTGTCTCTGCACATATAAAACCTCTTTCAAAATCGCTATGAATGACGCCTGCACCTTCAGGCGCTTTTGCGCCTTGTCGTACAGTCCAGGCCCGCGCTTCTTTAGGCCCAACAGTGAAAAAGGTTAAGAGATTTAAAAGAGCATATCCTTGTCGTATCACGCGAGCTAATCCTGTCTCTTCGAGTCCCAAACTTTCTAGAAAACTTTGCCTTTCTTCTTCTTGAGTTAAAGTAATAATTTCAGCTTCAATGGCAGCAGAAATTATAACGGCATGAGCTTTTTCATTTCGAGCCATTTCCTCGACTTGAGCCGTAAATTTATTGCCCGAGGCCGCTTCATCTTCCCTCACGTTTGCAACATACAAAACGGGTTTTCCTGTCAGAAGTTGAAGTTGTTTAAAAACAATCTTCTCAGCTTCCTCAAGCTGAACATAACGTGCAGGATTTCCTGCTTCTAAAATAGGTTTAATTTTTTCAAGTAAAGCTAACTGACTTTGAGAAGCTTTATCTCCTACTTTAGCTTTCTTTTGTAAAGTTGTTAATCGACGCTCTATATTATCTAGATCGGCAAGCATGAGTTCAGTATTGATAATTTCTGCATCTCTGATGGGATCAACAGAACCTTCCACATGCGTAATATCCGTATCTTCAAAGCAGCGCAGGACATGAATAATTGCATCTACTTCACGAATATGACCTAAAAATTGATTCCCTAAGCCTTCTCCTCTGCTAGCTCCTCTGACAAGCCCCGCAATATCAACAATTTCTAGTTGAGTTGGAATCAATTTCGCAGATTTCGCAATTTGAGCCAGTTTATCAAGCCTAGCATCTGGAACTCCTACACGCCCCACATTTGGCTCAATCGTACAAAATGGATAATTTGCAGCTTCTGCAGCTGCCGTCACGGTTAATGCATTAAAAAGAGTAGATTTCCCTACATTAGGAAGCCCAACGATACCACAATTAAATCCCATCTTTTTTTCCTATTTTATTACAATTCTAAGGATATTTTATTCATAAATGTTGCCATGTCTTTTTTAAGCAAGAAAGATAAATTATTCAAAATAGCTTCCAGGATACCTTCAAGTGAATTTTCTTCACTTTTCGAAAAATTCCCAAGAACATGGGAGGTAACATCTTCTCGACAACCAGGATGCCCTATGCCTATTCGCAATCGCCAATAGTCTTTTCCTATATGAGCATCAAGGCTTTTTAAGCCATTATGCCCTCCATGGCCCCCACCTTGCTTCACTTTTAGGCGACCAAATTCTAGATCTAATTCGTCATGAATAACAACGATATTTGCTAAAGGAATTTTGAAAAATGAGGCAAATTCTGAAACAGCAATTCCAGACCTATTCATATAAGTGGTTGGCTTTAAAAGAGAAACCTTTTCTCCTTGGATTAATTTCTCTGAAAATACGCCCGCCCCATGACGTTTAAAGCTACTAAAAGAAGAATGGTGGGCTATAGAATCAATCACCCGAAATCCTATATTATGGCGATTTAACGCATATTCAGGACCAGGGTTCCCTAAACCCACCAAAAGCATCTTATTCTTCCTTAATGAAGATTATGAACTTCCTGCTGCGCCTTCAGTTTGAACTGTTGGAGGTACAATTGTTGCTAATGTGCTATCACGCTCAAGATGCGTAACTGTAACACCTTTAGGAAGATCAATCGAAGCAGTATGCACGCTGGCACCAATTTCTAAACCTTCAAGATCAACAGTAATTTGTTCAGGAATATTATCCGCCAAACAAGTTACATCAAGCGTATGAAGAACCACGTTTAAGTTTCCTCCATGCTTAATTCCAGGACATTTATTCTCATTAATGAAAACAACAGGAATGCTAAGATGAATCTTAGAGTCCTTGGTTACTCTCCAAAAATCAATATGTATTGGATTATCGGTTACAGGGTGAAACTGGACATCTCGCACTAAAGCTTTTTCAGTTTTACTATTAAGATCTAACTCAAAAATTGTGGAATAAAAGCCTGCTTGATGCAAACCTTTCAAAACATCCCTTGGATCCACCGTTAAAAGTACATTTTCCTTGTCACCTCCATAGAGAATGCCAGGGATTTTATTTTGGTTACGTAGGGCTCTTGAAGCTCCACGACCTGAATTATCACGTGTTTCGACTCGAAAATTTCCAACCGCAGTCATTTTAAACTCCTGTTCAGCTTTGGTTTAACAACCTTCTACATACATGATATTTGGGTGATTGATCAATAATAATTTAGACTTTAATACTTTTGATAAAAATTAAGAATTATCGTGTATATTTTTTTTCTTATCTTCTTTATGAGTAGCTTTTTTATATTCGGGAACTAAGTTTTTTAAAAGATCTAAACTCTTTTGAGTTTCTCGAGCACGTGCTTTTTCCTCAAGCTCATTTATTTTATTTTGAAGAACTGAATATGAAACTACTTGAGGAGAAGCTAGCATCAATCCAGGACAAGAAGTGGGCATTAATTTTTCAGTTTCATAGAAAAGTTCTTCATATAATTTTTCACCTGGCCTTAAACCAGTATAGTTAATTTTGATATCTTTTTCAGGTGTTAATCCAGCTAATAAAATCATCTGGTAAGCGAGGTCCTTAATCTTAACAGCCCCCCCCATTTCAAGAATAAATATTTGTCCATTTGATGTTGTGCTATTATATCCAAGAGCTGCAGCTTGCAAAACTAATTCGACGGCTTCACGAACTAACATAAAATAACGACGAATATCTGGATCGGTCAAAGTGATAGGTCCACCATAGCTAATTTGACGTTGGAATAAAGGTACAACAGAGCCTGTAGACCCTAAGACATTGCCAAATCGAGTGGTAATAAATTTTGTACCTTCATTAAGAGCATCTAAAGCTTGACAATAACTTTCAGCAAGACGCTTTGTAGCTCCCATCACACCAGTCGGGTTCACTGCCTTATCTGTCGAAATAAATACCATAGCCTTAATCTTAAAGGTACGACAAGCTTCGGCAATATTTCGGGTACCAATCACATTCGTTAAAATTGTCTCATTTGCATTCATCTCCGCAATAGGAACATGCTTCAATGCTGCTGCATGAAAAACTATTTCAGGTTTTTCTATCTTAAACAGATCTGAGATACGCCTATCATCTGAAACATCTCCTAAACAAATTGACCACGATAAAGAGGCGTATTTCTCTGATAAAGTGAGATCAAGCGAATATAATGAATACTCTGAATGATCAACTAAAGTGAGATGTGCCGGACCAAAGTCTGCAATTTGTCTAATAAGCTCATTTCCAATGGTTCCTCCTGCTCCTGTTACCATTATTCTCTTACCATGTACAAAATCATGCATACTTTGATGATCCAGAACAACTTCTGGACGCTGTAAAAGATCCTCGATAGAAATCGGTTCTATCTCAATATTCCGTGAAGATGATTTTTTAAAATCGGCCAATTTTGGAGCCCGAGCAACATCTACCTTTAAACTTTTACTCAGTTCCATAATTCTTCTTAGAGGTTCACCTTTAAAATCAGGATCTGTAATAACTAAGTGATGTGGCTGCTCTCCTATTGCATTAAGGCGAGTAACAATTTTCTTTAAATTATCAACAATTCCAATAACTTCGACACCATGAATTTGGCCTCCTAAGTGATGGCGGTCATTATCAATAATTCCAACTATTTTATAAGTCCTTCTCGCATATCGATTAATTTCTTGAATAAAATGGCCTGTTTGATCTGAAATCCCAACAAGAAGTAATCTTGCCAACTTATCATCAGCTGTTGATAATTTTCCATCTTGAAGCGAAATATAGTCTTGTAAGATACGATATATAAAACGACCTGCACTTAAAAAACTAATGTTAAGACCCCATATAAGAATCATAACAGAGTGCGGCATGAGAATTGTTTGTGCCATCATCATCATGATAGGAATATAAAGCAAAACCGTACAAGTAACAGAAGCGACAATAGTCATAATTTCATACACAGAAACATAACGCCACATTGCACGATATGTTTTCATCCATAAAAATATGCTGATCGAGAACAAACTAAAAACAAGCATATGTTTGATAATGAAACTTACAGGATAATTTACAATATCTCCCCCAACTAAAATCCATAATGCTAAAGGAACAGTGATGAGAGACATTAGGAAATCATATGAAATCACAACATAGTTTCGCTCAACTAAGTTGAAAATATTAAATACTCTCTTTAAGAGCTGAACTATTGTTAAACTTGATCTCATGGATAATCCTACAAATAACTATTTTTTCTCAGAAAGAAACCACTGAACTGTTTTTTCTATACCTTGCTCCACTGAGAATCGTGGCTGCCAATTAAGATATGATCTTAGTTTTTGATCATTTACCTGTAAAGAGGATGATAATCGTAAAAATGCTTTTTCTCTTTTAAAAATTTTACAAATAAATTCTAGAATGGAAAAAGGACAATACCATAGATAAGGAGATAAATTCATAGTTTTACGTACTTGAGCAATCAGTTCTTGAATTGATAAATCTTGACCATCACATAGTAAAAAGGTCTCATTTTTTGCCTTTGGATGGATTAAAGATAAATAGATAATATCTAATAAATTTTCAAGATAAATCAAACTGCGTTTATTGTTAACACCAGCAAACGGCAATGGAATTTTTGAGAAACTTATATTCAGTAAATCCCAAAAATTACCTTTTACTCTTGGGCCATACACTAGAGGTGGACGCAAAATTGTGTAACTCATTCTTTTATCTTGGCAATAAGCTTTTATCAATTCTTCTGCCTGTAACTTCGACTCTCCATACTCGTCTTTAGGACAGGGAATATCTTTTTCCACAAAAGGAACCAGAGATGTTATCTCTCCATTTACTTTTATAGAACTTACATAAATAAAATGTCTTACCCCTTTATCATATGAGGCTTGAATCAGTGCCTTTGTTCCTGCAACATTAACATTAAAAAGATTAGAAGCTTCTTGTTGGGCGATTAAATAATTCCCTTGTCTGACCCCGTGTGCCTGGGCAGCTAGGTGAATAACTATCTCTACATCATCAAGAGCTTTTCCCCATTCTGCTTCTTTAGTGATATCCTCAACAATCGAAAATTCATATGGATATAAATCTTTTTTTATGCGCGAAGCTGCTTTGATCTCAACTCCTTTTTCCATCAAAAAGGAACATAAAGCCTGCCCTACAAAACCTGAAGCTCCTGTGATCAAAACTTTAGTCATCTTGATTTTCTAAAAATCTTATAAAAACCATGGTGCTCCAGAGTCCTACAATCCACCAACTTTGCCACATTCCATAGCTTCCCATATTTATGACCAAAGAACTTGAAAATGCTGCATAAGCGGCAGATCTATTAATTTTTTCATTAAAAACACGAGGAATCGCAGAGATAATTAAACTTACTAAGCAAATGATTAAAAGTGCTCCTGGAAAGCCTAATTCTACCCATAATTGTAAAGGTAAATTATGGGGATGTAGAGGTAATAATTCCAGAGTAGCGATATTCACAAAAGGTATCTGTTTTTTTATATCTTTCCGATCTATCTTTTTTTCCGAAAAATATTTATGACGTGATGCATCTAACCCCCATCCAGTCCAAGGTTTTAAAAGAATTTTATCTGAAACAAAATTCCAAATGTATAGTCGATGATAAAAACTTGGTTTTTCAATAACTTTATGAGTTATACTTGTAATAGTACGAGATATTAAGACGTGTTTATAAAATAAAGGGGCAAATATAAAAACTACCGCACATACGCTTAACAAGAACCACTTCACTACTTTTTCTTTAAAAAAAGAACTTAAACCTATGAAAACACCAATGACAAAAGCTATTTTTACACTTGTAGACTCTAAATAAAACATAACAAAAGCTGTTTGGAATATTAAAACCAACTGAAATATCCGGGCTAAATATTTCACTTCTTGATCATCAGGATAAGATTTTAAAAAACGATTCAGATAAGCCAAAATTGGCCAGATAAGCATAACTTCAAAGGAAAGAACTTTGTTATAATAGGTTAAATTATAATCTTTTCCTTTGATAAGATAGAGCCATTTTCCTTCTGTTTTAATTTCTATCATTAACAAAATATTTGTAATGATGAATCCAAGCATAAGGCTCAACAAAAGATGGGTTTTAGAAATTTTTTCTAGCTTTTGTGCCATTAAAAATATTCCTATTCCGCCTGATAATAGAAATAGAAGCTTTATCCATAGACACAATGTTTGTTTAGGATCTATCGACCAAAAAACGCTTAATAAAGACCATAAAAGAAAACATCCGAGAACAATAAAACTTTGATTTGATCGAATGGAATTAAAAATATTTTTGAAATTAATGCGTTTTTGTTGAGCTACCCAATATCCACTCATACTTAAAAAGAGAATAAAAAAAAGAGGTACGATACTCCGAGGTGAAAGGATACTAAAAGGCAAGATTGCTAAAACTAAAAGATTTAATAACCTTTGCCAAAAAGCTACCTTTCTCATCATTTAAGAAAGTCCCCCCATTTGACATAGGAGATCCCAAGAAGAATCATCAATCTCCATGACAGAAAGACGCGATTGTCGAATAAGAGGAAGATGAGAAAATTGGCTCATTTTTTTGATATCAGATAAGGATACTGGCTTTTTTAATTCTTTTTCTAATTGCACATCTACACATACAAAATGACCTGTTGTATCTATAGGATCTGGATAAGAGGTCTTTATGACTCTTACAATCCCAACTATTCTTTTTTCTTTTACTGAATGATAGAAAAAACATAGATCATTCAGTTGCATTCGTTTCATATTATTAGCTGCTTGATAGTTTCTAACGCCATCCCAAGCAGTTACATTGTGTCGAACCTGTTGCTCCCAAGACCAAGATCCAGGTTCAGTTTTTAATAACCATTTTGCCATTTTCTATCCTAATATGAATGTGTTTCAGTTTTAAGAGGGCGAGACAGAAGCGTTGCAATTTCAGAATCTATTGGACTTTGATGATGCAAAATATTGTTAATGCCTTTACAAATTGGAAGATCTACATCTAATACAGAGGCTAATTCAACAGCTGCTTTAGCTGTGAAAACCCCTTCCGTCAATAAATACCCTTTTAACATCTCTTCTTTAACAATGTTTTTATGGCCAATTGTAATACCTAGAGACATATTTCGAGATTGTGTTGACGTACAAGTTAATACAATATCTCCAACGCCAGAAGGACCCAAAAAAGTTTCAGGATGTGCCCCTTTTGCCATCCCTAAACGTGTAATTTCTGCCAATCCTCGCGTAATAAGAGAAGCACGTGCACTATCTCCATAGCCTCGCGCTGTTGCAATTCCAACAGCAATCGCGATAACATTCTTCAATGCTCCAGAGACTTCAACGCCAATGATATCATTTGAAGGATAAACTCTGAAATTCAAACTACTCAAAGTACTTGCCAACCATCGACTTGTTTCTATCTCTTTTGTAGACAATGTTGCCGCTGTTGGTTGACCTGAGGCAACATCCCGAGCAAAAGTAGGACCAGAAAGGACAGAAACAGAGGTCTCAGGCAAAAGCTCATAGATTAATTCATTCATTAACAATCCAGTGCCAATTTCAATACCTTTAGAACAGACAACTAGATAAGCATTTTTAGAAATATAAGGCTTAATCTGTTCAATAAGGCCTCTTATAGTTTGAGCGGGAACAGCCAATAAAATAATATCTGCATTTAATGCTTCTTTAAGCGAAGAAGTCATTATTAAATCATCAGGAAGTACAATACCGGGGAGTGCCTTTTGATTTTCTTTATATTTGTTTAAATCCTCTGCATTTTTTAGATCACGTGTCCACAGTAACGTTTTATTATCAGCTCGATGTGATACCAGCGCAAGAGCAGTACCCCAAGCACCGCCACCCAGTACACTAACAGTGGTCATTGATTTTCTCCCTTTATAGATTCAAGTGGCCAGCGAGGCCTTGGCGCGAAATCTAATGAATCAACAGCATTTAATTGCAATTTTTCAATACCAGCCCAAGCAATCATGGCAGCATTATCTGTACATAAATTTGGAGGTGGCGCAATAAATTTTATTCCTAAAGCTTCGCTTGTTTCTTGTAAGGCTTTTCGCAATGCTTGGTTTGCACCAACCCCTCCTCCCACAACGAAAGCATTTAAAGGAATCTTTTGATCTAAACAAAATTCTAGAGCATTATGCGAACGATTTACAAGGATATCAAGAACTGCTGTTTGAAATGAAGCAGCCATATCTCTTTGATCATCCTCTTGAAAAGATGCCAATTGCGCTACTTCTTGTCGTACTGCTGTCTTTAAGCCAGAAAACGAGAATGAACATTTTAAAGAAATATCTTTATGCTGCAAAAGAGGACGCGGCAATTTAAATCTTTTGGAATTTCCAAGGCTCGCCAAACGTTCAATTGATGGTCCTCCTGGATAAGATAACTTTAAAATTTTTGCAACTTTATCAAAAGCTTCTCCGACTGCATCATCTAAAGTTGTCCCTAATAAAAGATACTCCAATGCGCTCTTTACGATGACTAATTGGCTATGCCCTCCTGAGACGAGAAGTAAAAGGTAAGGAAAATCCAAAGGCTCAGAAAGTCTAACGGTCAAAGCATGCCCTGCAAGATGATTCACAGCCAAAAAAGGCAACTTTTTTGCCGCTGCTATTGCTTTAGCCATCGTAATTCCTACAAAAACTCCACCGATCAATCCAGGGCCAGCCGTCACAGCGACTCCATCTAAAGAATCTAAAGTAAGATTGGCTTGTTGCAAAGCTTGAGAGATTATTGTTTCTAAAACCTCAAGGTGAGCTCTTGCGCCAACTTCAGGAACAACGCCACCATAAATATTATGTTCATCCATTTGAGAAATTAAAACATTTGAGAGGATCTCTCTCTCTGAACTCACAATAGCCGCAGAAGTCTCATCACAACTTGTTTCAATTCCAAGAACTATCATTAGAAAAACCACACCCTATTTTATTTATACTTTACACTTTAAAAGCAACTTGTTTCATCTTAAATCTATGCTTTAATGGCGTGAATTTGAAGAAAAAGGCAAGCCCTAAAATGCGTTCTATTATTCTTGGCACTCGGAAAAGCCCTTTAGCCCTAAGACAAGCAGATATTGTTAGAAGTGCTCTTCACAAACAAGGCTATGATGATATTGAAATTAAAGCCTATCAAACGAGTGGCGACTTGTTAACGAATGCCCCTCTCTCAGAATATGGCGGCAAAGGGCTTTTTACGAAAGAAATTGAGGAAGCTCTCCTTCGCAAAGAAATTGATATTGCAGTCCATTCCATGAAAGACGTTGAAACCCATCCTCCAGAAAAACTGATTATTTCGTGTATTCTTCCCAGAGAAAATCCTTGCGATGTGTTGATTTCAAAAGAAAACTTCACCTTGGAAAATTTACCTGCCGGCGCAACAGTTGGCACCTCTTCTTTAAGGCGTCAAGCGCTCGTTCTGAATCTAAGACCAGATCTTAAAATCGTTCCTTTACGAGGAAATGTTGGAACCAGAATACAAAAAATTCAAGAAGGTGTTGCAGATGCAACTATCTTAGCCTACGCAGGTCTCTCAAGACTTAACCAACTGGAGAATATTATCCCTCTCAACATTGAGGCATTTACCCCAGCTCTCGCCCAAGGTGCCTTAGGCGTCCAATGTCGTCGAGACGATACACAAATACTCGAAATCCTTTCGCGTATTCACGATAAGAAAACTGGACTTTGCATTGAAATAGAAAGAACTTTTTTACGTGCCCTCGACGGCTCTTGTCGTGCCCCTATCGGTGGTCTTGCTCACTACATTAATGAAGAAGAAATAAGCTTTACAGGTTTTGTATCCGATCCTGAAGGAAAACAATTTCAGCGCAAAAAAATTATATCTCCTATATCCAAAATCTTAGAAGATGTTCTAATTTTAGGTAATACTTTACGTAAATGGCTTGAGATATATCTGTAAAATACTTTAAAAATGTTAAATATAAGAAAAGTGATGAAAGAATAACAAATGACACATTTTTATTATCGTGCCGTGTGTATCATCTTACTGAATGTTCTCTTCAGCTCAGAAAACGTGGGAAAAGAGCACGGGATTGCAATGCATGGCACTCTTAAATATTCTATTAATTTTAAGCACTTTTCGACTGTCAATCCTGAAGCCCCAAAGGGTGGTAAGCTTCGTCTAGGTGTTACTGGTATTTTCGATAGTCTTAACCCTTATGTCATCAAAGGTACACCACCTGCAGGCCTCAGCATATTCAGTGAAAGGCTAGTCTTTGACACCTTGATGAAAAGGTCTCCTGATGAGCCTTTCTCACTGTATGGATTAATTGCCGAATCTGTTGATCTGGCCTCTGATCGTTCATCGATTATTTTTTATTTAAACCCCAAAGCTAAATGGCCGAATGCTCAATCTATCACTGCAGATGACGTCATCTTTAGTTTTGAAACACTTAAAGAAAAAGGTCTTGCCAATTATCGTCTATTTTTTAAAAAAGTTAGTAAAGTTGAGAAAATCAACAGCCATACAATCAAATTTTCTTTCCTTCCTGATAAAGATGATAACGTATTTGATCCTGAAGCCCCTCTACTTATTTGCCTTTTACCTATTTTGCCCAAATATTTTTTCGAAGGGCGCGATTTTGAGAAAGTTACACATGAAGAAATTCCTGGAAGCGGCCCTTATAAAATCAAACACGTGAAGCTTGGCCACATGATCAGTTACGAGCGACGCCCTGATTACTGGGGAAAAGACTTACCTGTTAATGTTGGATTTTATAACTTCGCCGAAGTTCGTTTTGATTATTATCGTGATTCAAAAATTGCTCTTGAAGCTTTTAAAGTCGGTGAATACGATATAAGAGGCGAATCTGAGCCGACTCAGTGGATCAAAAATTATAATTTCCCCGCTGTAAAAGACGGAAAAATTGTAAAAATTGAATTCAACCATCAGAGACCTGTGGGAATCAAAGCTTTTATTTTTAATATTCGAAAAAACTTATTTAACAATGAATCCGTTAGACGTGCCCTCACCTATGCCTTTGACTTTGAATGGTTAAACCAGTCTCTATTCCATAATTGCTTCACAAGAACAATGAGTTATTTTGATAATACGATGCTTGCAAATGACGGTATCCCTCAGGGAAACGTTCTAAAATTATTGCAACCATTTAAGAATAGCCTCCCCGCAGAGCTTTTTTCAACACCCTACTCTTTACCTCTTTCAGGTACTAAAGCTAAATTGAGAGAAAACTTAAAAAAAGCTCGAGATCTACTACAAGCCAATGGGTGGGAAATTCATGGTTGCCAACTTATTCACAAAAAAACCAGACAGCCTTTTAAATTCGAGATTATTCTTTATAAACATGAAGATGAAAAAATTGCATTAGCTTATATTAAAAACTTAAAACTGCTTGGAATCCAAGCAACAATTCGCACTGTTGATTCTACCCAATATGAGCATCGCTTGGGAACCTTTGATTATGACATGACAATTCATACTTGGGGTCATACACTTTCTCCCGGAAACGAACAAAATCTTTATTGGAACTCAAAAACAGCCGATCAAAAAGGAAGCCGTAATTATATTGGAATTAAAAATCCTACCATTGATAAGCTATGCCGAATGCTTGTTAATGCTAAAACGCATGACGAACTTACTACAATAACAAAAGCCTTAGACTTGGTTCTCTTATGGGGTCATTATTTAATCCCCTTATATCATAGTAATAAAATTTTTCTGGCATATTGGGATAAATTTGGTCATCCTCAATTTAATCCCCTTGATGGAATTGTATTAATGAACTGGTGGTCCAAAGAATTAAAAAAGAAATGACAACTTCAAAAAAACATCCTTATCATCTAGTTGAGCCTAGCCCCTGGCCTTTTATGGGCGCTCTCTCTGCTTTTATTCTTGTACTGGGAACAATACTCTTTGTACGTAAATATGGTGTATATGTGTTAACAGCTGGTATTGGCCTTTTGATCTTTACAATAATTGGATGGTGGCGAGACGTCATCAAAGAAGCAAAAACAGAACATAATGAAGTCATCCGCCATGGATTTAAATGGGGTATTGCTCTTTTCATTGTCTCAGAATTTATGTTCTTTGCTGCTTTCTTCTGGGCTTATTTTAATGCAAGTTTAATGCCAACAGCTGAGATTGGCAGTGTCTGGCCCCCTAAAGGCCTCAAAACTATAGATCCCTTTGATCTTCCTTATCTAAATACTTTAATCCTTTTACTTTCAGGAACAACCGTAACTTGGGCGCATCACGCAATGGTTGAGAATAATATGAAGGATAGCCTTGAAAAATTAGCCCTCACTATCCTTCTAGGTATCTGCTTTCTTGGCGTACAAGCTTACGAATATATGCATGCTGATTTTGCTTTCAAAGGAGGAATTTATCCCTCTACCTTTTATATGGCAACAGGTTTTCATGGGTTCCATGTTCTTATAGGCGTCATTTTTTTAACCGTTTGCTGGTTCCGCGGACGCTTAGGACACTTTAGTGCCACAGACCATTTTGGATTTGAAGCCGCTGCTTGGTATTGGCATTTCGTGGATGTTATCTGGCTTTTCTTGTTTGTGAGTATTTACTGGATAGGATCTAGTAGTTGAAGATATGCAATAAGAGATTAACCTTCCCTCTCTTTATTTTTATTGGAATTTTAATTCTTATTAGCTTAGGGACTTGGCAAGTATCTCGCCTTCATTGGAAGAAAGATTTGATTCATAAAATTCAAAAACAGTCCCAGACTCCTCCTATTTTAATCCAAAAATTTGAAGACCTTTCAATAAATAGAATTAAAATTTTTGAATTTACATCAGCTACCGCAGAAGGTTATTACCTCCATACATTAGAATTCAAACTGCTTAGCAGGACTCGTCAAGGAAAAGCAGGTTATCACATCATCACTCCTTTCTTGCTCAAATCAAAAAAGATCTTGTTAGTTGATCGAGGATGGGTCCCCCTTTGCGAAAAATCTATTAATCGCCCGATAGGCCCTATAAAAATCAAAGGATTAATACGACTGAATTCTGAAAAAAATTTTTTCACACCCGAGAATGATTTTTCTTCTCGAGAACTTTATTTCATAGATCCACTTGAAATTAAAATAAAAACTGGTGTTAAAGAGTTATTACCTTTTTATATGTATTCTTCTGACAATGATCAACAAAACGTATTTCCTATCAGTATTCCTCTCAATCTCAAATTAAGAAATTTTCATCTTGCATATGCATTCACATGGTATAGTCTCGCGCTTGGATTAGGAATTTTATATTTCTTGTCCAAAAAGAAAAAATAACTACATACATCGGATCAGAATTTACATGACAATAAGAACAACAATACTCCCGAATGGTCTCAGAGTAGTAACAGATACAATTGAAACAGTTGAAACAATCGCTCTGGGTGTGTGGGTTAAAGTTGGGTCACGTCATGAAACATCCGAGATGAATGGTATCTCTCATATGCTTGAACATATGAACTTTCGCGGAACAAAACGTCATACAGCACGTGAAATTGCCGAAAAAATAGAAGCCGTTGGGGGGCATCTTAATGCTTATACATCACGCGAACATACAGGTTATTATGCTCGCATCCTAAAACAAGATCTTTCCCTAGCCATCGATCTTTTATCTGATATTTTACAATTTTCAATATTTAATATCGAAGAATTTGAGCGTGAAAAAACTGTTGTCCTGCAAGAAATTTCTCAAGCTCATGACACACCAGATGATATCATTTTTGATCTTTTTCAAGAAACCGCTTTCCCTGCTCAACCTCTTGGTTATCCAATTATTGGGCGGCCCGAAATTATTAAATCATTCAAACTTGAAGATCTCAAAAATCATATAGAAGCTCAATACGTATCTTCAAATATGGTCATTGCTGCTGCAGGAAAAATAGAGCATGAGAGATTTGTTGATCTGGTTTCCCACCATTTTACAAACGCAATAAATGCAAAACCCAAAGATGCCGTACTTTGTGAATATAAAGGCGGTGACCTCAGAGTAACTCGAGATTTAGAACAAGTTCATTTGGTTCTTGGATTTCCGTCCGTCAGAATTGGTCATGAAGATTATTATGCCACATCCCTGTTAGCGACTATTTTAGGAGGAGGCATGTCTTCGCGCCTTTTTCAAGAAGTTCGCGAAAAAAGAGGATTGGTTTATGAAATTCAGTCATTTATTAACGGGTTTAGTGATCATGGCATCTTTGGCATATATGCAAGTGCAAACCCTCACGAAGCAAAAGACTTATTACCTATTGTGTGCGAAGAGTTATTAGCATTTCCACTTACTATGACTCAAAAAGAACTTGATAGAGCAAAAGCACAGCTCAAAGCTTCAATGATGATGGCTCTTGAAAGTACTGCCGCTCGGTGTGAGCAACTTGTACAGCAAACTCTTGTTTATGGACGTCCTTTAGAAACGACTGAAATTTTGAATTTTATAGATCGTGTAGAGTTAGAAAAAGCTAAGATAATTGCTTCTTCAATCTTCAGCCAACCTATAACTTTTTCCGCGATTGGCCCCACAAAAGTTTTAGAAAATTACGAAAGCTTAACGAGGCGCCTAGGCACATTGCCAAGGTAAAAACTTAAATAAGAATTAAGACTCATAATTTTTCCGAAAGCCATTTATTATTCGATGAGCTTCCTCATGCATATAACCTGTGGCTTCAAGAACTTTTGTTGCCAATTGTAAACTTGGTTCAAAGGTTTCAGGACGCACAACCACTATACCGGCTTGAGTTAACTTGCTTTCATATTCATCATCTCTAAGGCGAACAAGAACCTGCAGATTTGGAAATTCCCGCCTTATGGTTAAAGCTATTCGAACAGCACCTTTTCGAGAATTTAGACAAATGACAATAGCTCGTGCGCGAGTCGCCCCGAGGGCACGTAAAACTTGCGTACGGCGGGCATCTCCATAAAAAATGGGATATCCATCTAAACGCCCTTGAGACACTATAGACAAATTATTATCAACGATTAAAAAAGGAACCATCTGTTCTCTTAGAAGGCGAGCTATCATATTTCCAACACGTCCAAAACCACATATAATCACATGATTGCTGACATCTTCACATTCACTTACTTGAGTCTCTATAGATTGCTCTGTTTCTTTTTCAACCCAACGTTCATCTATATAACGACCAAGCATTGCGAGAAGAGGTGTGAGTCCCATTGAAATAGCTACAATCGCAAATAAGAGTTGTCCTTGATCTAAAGAAATAATTTTTGCCTCAATCGCAGGAGAAAGAACCACAAAAGCAAACTCTCCGCTTCCCGCAAGCAATAAACCAACTCTTATTCCCGTGGAAAAAGGAATATTGAAAACGCGACATAAACCTAAAATTACGCTTCCTTTAATCGCAATCAACCCCAGAAGACCTGCGAAAATAAAACTTATATTTTGTAAAATAAGATAAGGGTCAACACTCATCCCTAACGTCATAAAAAATAAGCCTATTAATAAACCATAAAATGGTTGAATATCTGCTTCGACTTGATGTCTGTATTCAGTTTCAGATAATAAAATACCCGCGAGAAAAGCCCCGAGCTCTAAAGACAATCCAGCTGCGGCTGTAGCAGCACTAATGATTAATATGACCAATAAACTCATCGTTACAAAGAGTTCTTGGCTCTCAAGTTGCGCGATGCCCCTATAAACTGGTTTCAATAGCACTCGTCCGAGAAGAATAATCAAAAATAAAACAACGGTCGTTTTAAGAAATGAAATACCTAAAATACTTAATAAGCTCGAAGAATCATCTTTGAAGGCGCTGATCAGCATCAGCAACACAACAACAAATAAATCTTGCAATAGAAGTATTGCGAAAGATACACGTCCAAAACGAAGCGTCATCTCTCCTCGTTCTGAAAGTATTTGAATTCCCACGGCTGTAGAAGAAAGTGCTAACACGGTACCAATCAAGATTGCAGGCTCTAATTTGACATCAAACATCAAGAGAACAAAAATTATAAGAGCCGAGGTACAAGTTACCTGCAACAAACCTAAGCCAAAAACATAACGTCTTAGAACTTGTAAACGCTGAAGAGGCATCTTAAGTCCTATGGTGAATAGGAGAAATAAAACTCCCATTTCACCAAGGAATCTTGTTCCTTCAAGCGTATTAATGAAACCAAGTGCTTTAGGACCAATAATAAGGCCCGCAAGCAAATAACCTAAAATACTACTTGCCTTCAACCATTGGAAAAAAGAGACAACTGCGACAGCAGAAATCAAGAGAATTAATGTTTCTTTTAAATATAAAGCGTGTTCCAAAACCAACCTGTTCTTTAAATGATTGTTAGTGCATGATTTCTATAATAGCGAGAGAAGAATTGCATAAGCAAGCTTTATTGGTAAGAAATACATAAGAAAACTCTCATTAAATTTTTTTCCATTTTAAAATTTAAGCTATTTCTTAATATTTAGGTATTTTTTCAACAATATTTCATAAAAAAAGCGGGCTAAAAAAGCCCGCCTTTTCAATTGCCTACTCTTTAAAAACTATTCGTCTTTATTTCTATCGTGGGCTTTCCCTAAACGCTCAAGAGTTGGAGATTCAGTATTCATTCCATCGACAGTAACAGCATTTGAATCAGCAGGCACGCTTTCATGAGCCTTCATTCTTTCTTTGCAACGCGCAAGCTCACGATCATTTACAGAATAATTGGCATGGCAATCATGATTCCAATTTTGATTATGCTCACAAGCTGCCAAAAGAGTCAGAGCGCTTACTGCAAATACACTTATAATATTTTTCATTCTTAAAATTCCCTACGATTCAATTGTTTTAACCTTTACTAAGCTAGGGAAATTAACTTTTTAAGTCAACAAAATCAATCATATCTTCCTGCGTCTCATTTGAAATAGTGCCATTAATGCAACACCTCTAAGAACAAATCTTTTATAGTTCTGCTTGCAAATATATCCCAAAAGATTACATAATGAAAAAGGAAATGCTGTTGTTTCTCGTTAGATGTAACTTCCCTGGGGCCGATATTAATCCTTAAGGGAGCTGTCCCTGCCAGAGTCTGTGGACTTTGGTATATGGCGCCCACCTGCTAATGCGGGCCACACGAGGATGTTTTCCATCGACGGTTATGACGGCTTTCCTTCATCGTATTTTAGGAAATCAAATATTTATGCATTCGGAAAAACTTTTGCTGCGAAGCCGAGCAAAAGAACAAAGAAAAAAATTTTATAATTCTTTTTCAGAAACAGAGCTTTTAAAACTCCAGCAATGCATTAGCTGGAGAGTCTTGGATTTTTTTAAATTTAAGCCCTCAGATATTATTGCTGGCTATTGGCCAAAATCTGACGAAGTAGACCCTCGTCCTTTGCTTGAAAATCTATCACAACAAAAACATGAAATTGTCCTTCCGATAGTAAATAAGGGAAACAACGTTCTTCTTTTTCGACGCTGGACTCCCCATTCTCCTCTTAAAATAGGACTTTATAAAAATCTTGAGCCTTTTGAAAATCAGCCCACTTTTGTGCCAGACGTTTTATTTATTCCTCTCCTTAATTTTAACAAACAAGGTCATAGGCTTGGATATGGTGGGGGGTATTATGATCAAACCCTAGCAGCTTTAAAAAAAATAAAAACTATTACAACCATTGGATTAGCCTATGATATACAACATGTAAATCAGTTTCCAATTGAACCACATGACGAAGCTTTACAGTGGGTCGTAACAGAGAAAAAGATTTATAATTTTAGTGAGGTCATATGAAAATTCTAACTTGTGGGGACGTGGTAGGACGCAAAGGGCGTTCAGCAATTATGGAGTATGTGCCTAAGCTACGTTCAGAACTGCAATTAGATGCTGTAATTGTTAATGGAGAAAATGCTGCCGGTGGTTTTGGAATTACTCAAGAAATTGCCCACGAATTTTTCAATGTTGGTGTCGATGTTATCACAACAGGAAATCATGCTTGGGATCAAAAGTGTATTAACAACTTTTTCCCAAAAGACTCGAGATTATTAAGACCTATTAACTATAAACCTGAAAAACCAGGGGCAGGTATCACAAAAATAAAACTCCATAAAAATAAGACCATAGTTGTCATCAATATTATGGGAAAACTTTTCATGCCTCCCCCTGTTGTAGCTGATCCTTTTTTTACAATAACTTCTGTTCTTAAAGAATATCGCTTAAAACAAAATAATGTTGATGCGATCATTATTGATATTCATGCAGAAGCCAACAGTGAAAAAATAGCCCTAGCTAATTATGTAGATGGTCAAGTTTCAGCAGTCGTAGGAACTCATACACATGTTCCAACGGCAGATGCACGCATCTTACCCAAAGGAACGGCTTATCAAACGGATTTAGGCATGTGTGGTCCTTATGATTCTGTGCTTGGGATGCAAAAAGAGCTTTCAATTAGTCGTTTTTTAGGAACGATCCCTTCACCCCATATGAAACCTGCTAATGGAGAACCGACCTTGTGTGGTGCAGTTATCACCACTGATGATGCTACAGGACTTGCCATAAATATTATGGCCATAAAAATTGGTGGTCTTTTAAATTCTTCTTACTAAGTTCCTTTAACAATTTTTTAATATCCTCTCATTATACTGTTCTTAGATAGTTGTTATCTTGAATGCATTTTTGTTTATAAGAGGAGAATTTAAATGGTTTCCACAAATAAGGGATCCTATAGTCGTGTCGCTATGGCCTGCCAAGGAGGAGGTTCTTTAGGAGCCTATCACATTGGCGCACTTAGAGCCATGCAAGAAGCGGGTTACTCACCTGATACAATCGCAGGAATTTCTATTGGCGCTTTTACTGCCGCCCTTATCGCAGGAAATACGCCTCAAACTCGGATTGCTAAACTGGAAAAATTCTGGGATACCATTTCATGGCCCGATATTCCACCAATGTCCAATTTAACAGATGAGATAAAAAAGTTTCATAATACTCTTACCTCTCTTCAAGGATTTCTTTTTGGACAGCCTAATTTTTTCTCCCCTCGTTTTCCTATCCCACAAATGCAACCAAAGGGAACTGCGGCCTCCACCAGTTATTATGATACCAGCAAATTGAAAGAAACTTTACTTCAGTTTGTTGATTTTGATGGCATCAATTCCGGGAAATTAGGTCGCCTTATTTTAGGAGCTACTCGCGTAAAAGATGGTCAGCTTATCTTTTTTGATAGCGCAAAAATGAAAATTGGCCCTGAACATGTTATGGCGAGTGGTTCAATGCCTCCAGGCTTCCCTGGCATGGTCATAGACGGTGACTTGTATTGGGACGGTGGATGCGCATCCAATACACCTCTCGAGGGTATTTTCGACGCTGATCCTAAAGTTGATACTCTTTGTTTCATGGTTGATTTGTTTGCGGCAAATGGAAAAGAACCTCAAGATATGGATGAGGTCACCATTAAACTAAAAGAATTACAATTTGCAAGCAGAACAGCTCACCATATTGAGCATCTTAGCAAGAGACACAACCTTTCAAGATACCTACAACATCTTATGGATGCATTGCCTGCAGATCTGCAAAAAGATCCTATCATGAAAGAAATCCAAGATTTTTCAAATGATACCAAGTTTGATATTGTACATATTGCTTATGATAAACCTAAATATGAAGTCTCAAGCAGTGATTGTGAATTCTCTAAAATGTCTATCAAAGACAGAGCGACTTATGGATATCAACATATGAAAGCGGCTATTGAACATAGTCCTTGGCTCAAAGAAAGAGAAGCTCATATTGGTTCAACAATTCATAAATTTGTTGGCACAAAACATTTAAGTTCTTCTTAAGCTGACTCATAGAAGCCCTCAATGAGGGCTTCTCCTTTATCTGAAGAAATCGACTCTTTTACATGCCTTGCTATGGGTGCAAACGACACACGATGATGGGGTGTAATCCCATACTTTTCTATAGCACGTTGATGTTCTGCTGTCCCATAGCCAGCATTCCTCTCCCAACCATAAGTGGGATATTCTTCTGCTAACTTAGACATTTTTTCATCTCTTATAACTTTTGCCACTATAGAAGCTGCTGCAATTGAGAAACTTAATGTATCTCCTTTTATGAGAGTTTGGATATGACACTCTAAAGATGGTTTTGCATTTCCATCCACCAACGCAACTTCAGGTTTTATGGCCAAACCATCAATAGCTCTTTGCATTGCTAACATTGCTGCACGTCTAATATTTAAGGCATCAATCTCTTGGACACTTGCTTCTGCCCAGGCAATAAAACAACTCTCTCCTCTTAATTTTAATAATGCTTCACAAATTGTCTTTCTTTTTTTGGAAGAAAGTTTCTTTGAATCTTCAATAATTTCAAGCAGGTCTAGAGGAAAATTGAGTTGATCAAGGATAACGGCCGCCGCGACGACAGGGCCTGCCCACGGACCGCACCCTACCTCATCAATCCCGACAACAATACCAGAATATTGTTTTTCATAAAAAAAACTAGGCAATTCTATTCCTTTTAATAGATTGTTTTTATTCTCTTAGCTCTTTGTATTCTTCTTCCTCATTATCATCGAAACTTTCGTCAATCTCAGGCTCAAAGATTTTTCGAACAAAACCTGGTGTAAAGATAGATACAGGGTTTACAGTAATTTCAGGTTTTTCACTATCACCGGAAATAGTATACGCGACTGAAAATAAACCTTCGTGCTTACCTCCACTAACTAATTCCCCTATAAGCGGAACCTTTGATAAAATCGTATTTAGATAATAGGCAGGAATTACTGATCCATAAAGTTGCAATTTCTTTTTTTGTAAATCAACTGTACCGGCAAAAGTTAATCCTATCGATGTTCCATTGGCACGCCCTTTTGTAAAAACAACTTTACTTGTCGTTGCATTAAACTTACTGCGAAAATGGTGAAAAGGTAATCCTTTCTCAGAAAATAGATCAACCACTCCTGTTGGAAAGGCGAGCGTTAATAGCTTGCCCATAATAGGGGCCTTCTTTAATGAAAAATCTGTTAACATAACCTTTCCTTGCCATGGATCTTGGGGCATACGATCATCATGCGTTGCAAGAATGGAAAGATTTCCACCATAGATATTCTCATATATTCCCACTGCTTTTAGGAATTTTCCGCCATAGGCTGTTTTAAGTTTAATTTTTCTTGTATGAGGATCATTAGAAGATAAATGAACCTCAACTGTCGTGTCGGGATTTTTCTTCGAAAGTTCCGCTTTAAAATCAAGATCACTTAAAACACCTTTGCTGAAATTCAAAGAAAGGTCGCTATTGTAGATTGCTCTGTCACTCCCAAAAAAAACATCATCCACTTTAGCTTTTAGGTTAAAATCTGAACTTAATGTTTTTTCAGAAGAATTTAGAGAAGTCTGCCATAAGGGCTCTAAATTCAATGACTTTCCTAAAAGATTAATTGCATAAGCTTGATTATCCAAACGTAATATATTGAAATGTATATTTGTGAGTCCTACTTTAAACTGTGGGAAGGTTAATTCTTTTAATCCTAAATTATCAAAACTCCCTTCACCTTCTATATGGATGCCGTCTACCACTTTTGCCTTAAAAAACAATTTTTGGGGCGAAAAGTTATGCATCTCCAAAGAAATCTCCCCTCCTCCTCGCACTTTTCCAGGTTTTAACCATCCTAAAATACGTGCATGAAGATTTGTAAGATCAACTTTTGCATGAAGATTGCCTTGAGAATTTTTTTTCTCCACATAGTGAAGTTCTAAAGGTGCCTTCCCTACAACTTCTCTAATAAAATTAATTTTTTGGTGATTGAATAATTTTTCATCAATGACACCAGTGAGATCAAATTTAGTATCAAAATCAGAAGCAAGATTAAAATTCTTCTGCCATGTAATATTAAAAGGAATGCCAAAAATATATCCTTGCCCATCAAAAATCATATTTTCTTTATTAATCTTTAAATCAAATTTTCCATTATATAGTTCACAAGGAAATGCCTCTATAATATTCGATAACCTTGTATCAAACAGTTTTGAATCGACGTCTACTTCGATCTCTTTTAAAGTAATTGTTGTAAGTAGAGGAAACTTTAAATGAAGTGATGTCTGAGCTTCTCCCAAGACTTGAGATGGCTTTAAGGAGAGCTTTTTCGCATATTCTAAAGGCTTATGATCAACCAAAGAAAGATGTTGAGACAGAGAACCATGTATCATGAGTTGTATATCAATCTTTTGAGTTTCTTTGTCTAATTCACTGATATCAATATCGCCGTTTTTCAGGTTGAGTTGATGTATTTTCCCAGAATCTAATTTTATGAAGAAATTTTTAAAAGAATAGCGAGCTTCACCATTAACATTTGTTACTTTTGGCATACCTTCAAGGTAAGAAACTGTTGCCTCTTGAATTTTAATTATTCCTCCAAGATTTTTGGGTAAAAAGGCAATTTTCCCCTCTTGTAAAGTAATAATTGAATCTAATTCTAAAGTGGCTTTTGGAGCTTTCCCTTGAGGGATATTCTTTATGACCCATTGCCGAGGTGTTTTTGCTAAATTTATAGGCCACAATTTATCTAAATCACTTAAAAGAACATTTTCTACTTCTACCTTACTCTTTAAAGTAATTCCTTGCGTAGACTTGTCCCAAGTTCCTTCAGTCGTCGCTCTAATATGCGTGCCTCCTGTTTGCAGTTCCACTTTTTTCACGTGAAGATGATTATTTGTATAAAATGCTTCTACGCCTCCCTTGAGTACCTCTATAGGCTGTATAAAAAATGAAGGGAGATCTATTTTTCCTTTACTCAATTCTAACATGAAAGAAGCCTCTTTAAGGCCTTCTTTTTCTGAATAGAGAAATTTACTTACCATAGAAAAAGGCACTTCTAGACCTTGCAAAAATAAAATTTGATCTTGCTCTTTAGAGGTTTTTTTATGTGATTCTTTTGGTTGAATTGAAGGTAAAATCTTTTGAGAATTGTTCTGAATATTAATATCAGCCAATATTTCTCCTGTCCTATGATCACTGATGCCGCTTAACTGAAAAGAGCTTTTTTGTATGTTACCTGTAATGTTAAATTTTTGCTTCTTATCTTTACGCTTTAAGGTAAGCGTTAAATTAGGGATATGGAAGAGTACCTGCCGCTGAAGATTTTCAATTTTTATATCTGCTTGATCTATTTTTACATGTTTTAATTTCTTTAATTTTTTATTTTCTTTTAAAAAATTATCGACAAGATTCAAAAAAAATTGATCAACCTCCTCAGATAAAATTTGAGGGGAAGGCGTTATATTTTCATAAATGAAATGAAGGGCAGGCTTAACAATTTTGAGAGTTCTTATGCTAAAATTTCCCATTAATAAACTAGGAATAGAAAAACTAATTTGTAATTCGGGAAAAGAGATTTTAAGACGTTTTTCTTCTATCCCTTTTACTTTTACATTTTCTGCTCGGATAGCGATGGGGTGTCTAATACTTTCCCACGTAACCATAGCGTAGTCAAATGACAGTTTATAATCTGGCACAATAGCTTCAAAGCTCTTGATAATATTTGGATGGAGGTCTTTCAAAATTAAAGGGGTATGGTGAAGACGCGCTAAAAATACTGCTCCTACAACAAAGCCTATACCTAAAATGCCCGTAATAGCCCCAAAAAAGTATAAAAGTATTTTTTTAATAATATTTTTTTCCATTTCAAATGATTATTCTTTTATTATTATGAGAACAAAAGCTACAAGGAGGATACGAATGCTTTTATCGCTTGACCAACCTGCCCCTAGTTTTACCACAGCAACAGACTTAAATCCAACACTTACTCTGGATGCATTCAAAGGGCGCCATCTTATTTTATATTTTTATCCCCGAGATGACACACCTGGATGTACGCTTGAATCGTGTGGATTTCGCGATGCTTATTCAGAAATTCAACAACATCAAGGCGCAGTCCTTGGCGTCTCAAAAGATAGTATCATCTCTCACAAAAAATTTCGTGAAAAATATAATCTGCCTTTTGAGCTCGCCGCGGATTCTGAAGAAAATTTGTGTAGACTTTATGATGTTCTTCAAGAAAAAAGTATGTACGGGAAAAAATACATTGGAATAGAGCGATCTACTTTTTTAATTGATCAGCATGGAATTCTTCGAAAAATATGGAGAAATGTTAAAGTTCCCGGCCATATCCCCGAAGTTCTTCAGGCCCTTAAAAATCTTGGATGAGATATAAAAAAATCGTTAATAAATAATAGATTTAAATTTTATTTAAGATGAATAAAAATCGCGTAATTCCTTGTTCTCCCCCATTGCATGCACAAGCAAGGTAGCATATATTAAATAAAATTTTATTAAACCTGGAGATATTCATGTTTTGGCAGAACAATAATGAAGGCATAGATCGTAGTAACCCGTGGGACGATCAAAATGACCCGTGGCAAGGTCGCAAGCAAGGTACTGCCATTAATTTAGAAGATTCTTTTCAAAAAGCTTGGCTCAATTTTAAAAAATCTATTTTCGGCAATGGAGGAGATAAACCCAAAATTATCATGGGCTTATTTTCATTATTTATTCTTCTATGGCTAGTAACAGGATTTTATCGAGTTTCAGAAGGTGAGCTAGGCGTTGAAATTCGCTTTGGGGAAATGACAATCATTACTCCCCCTGGACTTCGTTATCATTTACCTTCTCCAATTGAAACTGTGATTGTTACTAAAGTTTCTGAAATCAACCAAGTTGATAGTGGCATTCGTGTTAAATCTGACACCGCGATGCTAGGAGAAGACAGTGACAATCAAATGCTGACAGGGGATGAGAATATTCTGACCCTCAATTTCTCAGTTCTCTGGTTTATTAAAGATGTAAAAAAATACCTCTTTAATGATCCTACTCCTAATAAAACGGTTAAACTAGCCGCAGAAAGTGCTGTTCGTGAAGTTATTGCCCAAACAACAATTGTCGAGGCTTTAACGAAAGGAAAAGATAAAATTGTCGTGGATGCCCAAAAACTTCTTCAAAAAATGCTGGATGATTACGGCATAGGAATTGAAGTTCAGCAAGTTCGCCTTTTACGTGTAAATCCGCCCGAAAAAGTGATTGATGCTTTCCGGGATGTTCAAAGAGCACGAGCAGACCGCGAAAGTAAGATCAATGAAGCACGTGCCTATCAAAATTCGATTATTCCAGAAGCTAGAGGGCAAGCCCAACAAATTGAGCAAGGAGCAGAAGCTTTTCGTCAATCGGTCGTCGCTGATGCCCAAGGTCAAGCTCAGCGCTTTCTTGCCTTGCTTCAAGAATACAAAAAAGCCCCAGAAGTAACTCGAGAGAGACTTTATATTGACCTTATGAGCCAACTCATGAAAAATGTTAATAAAGTTATTATTGATACACCAGGAAACGCACAAGGAGTGCTGCCTTATTTGCCTCTCCCTGAAATCAAAAATAAACCTTCTACTTCAGCAGGAGACTCACAATAATGAAAATACCTTTCTTTACTTCTTTTATCTTAGGTGTAATTTTAATTTTTCTTGCTGTGAGTAATTCTCTTTTTACTCTTCATCAAACAAAGAAGGCGCTTGTTTTGCAATTTGGTGAACTTGTAAAAGTTCACGATACGCCAGGTTTAAAAGTTAAAATACCAGTTATTCAGGATGTTATCTTTTTTGATAGACGCTTGCTTGATTATAATCTTCCTGTCATCGAAGTAAATGCGGGTGACCAAAAGAGAATGGTTGTAGATCTGTATGTTCGTTATATTATTAATGATGTCTTGGTATTCTATAAAACAGTTGGCACATTAGAAGGTGTTCAAAATCGTCTTGGGAAGATTGTACCTGATATTATGCAAGAAGTCATTGGACGAGTTCCCCTTTCTGAGATGTTATCTTCAAACCGCGCAAAAATCATGGAAGAGATTTTCCGTAAAGTTCGTGATTCTTCTAAAAATTTTGGTATTGATGTCCGAGACGTCAGAATTATTAGAGCCGACTTACCTAAAGAAAATAGTGAAGCTATTTTCAATCGAATGGAAAGTGAACGGCGTCAAGAAGCAAAACAATTTAGAGCCGAAGGTGACGAACAAGCCCAAGGAATACGAGCAAAAGCAGATCGTGAACGTACTCTTATTCTTGCTCAAGCTCGAAAAAAATCTGAAATTTTACGCGGCGAAGGTGAGGCAGAAGCTGCCCGTATTTACGCAAATGCTTTTTCTCAAGACACCGATTTTTTCAAGTTTTATAGATCGATGGATGCTTATCAAAAAGTAATGACGCCTGAAGACACGACACTTGTTATATCCCCCTCAAGTGAGTTTTTTCGGTATTTTCACAAAAATAAGTTAGGTAGGAATTAAGGAGAAGAAAATGATGTTTAATGATCACAAAACAACACTTAAAAATTCCATTGTGGCTGCAGCTATCTTAGCCATATTTGGAAATACCCCGCATGCCCATTCAGTCCCTTTAAGCCCTTATAAAGAAGTTCCTAACAATTTTGCCAATATTGTCGAACCACTCCTCCCTGCCGTTGTGAATATTTCAACAACGACGGAAGTAAGTGCAAATCGTCGTTACCAAGAAATGCCTAATTTTCCTCCAGGAACACCTCTTGATGAATTTTTTCGTTACTTTTTTGAAGAAGGACAACCTACAAGGCCTCGCAAAACGACCTCTTTAGGATCTGGTTTCATTGTATCCCAGGACGGAAAAGAAGCTTTTATTGTCACTTGTAATCATGTGATTGCTGATGCAGATGAAATCACAGTTATTTTACACAATGACGCTGAATTAAAAGCAACTGTTGTAGGACAAGATCGGCGCACTGACTTAGCCCTTTTAAAAGTTACAACCGATCAAAAACTCTCAACTGTCGAATGGGGAGACTCTAGTACAGCAAAAGTTGGCGAATGGGTCATTGCTGTTGGTAATCCTTTTGGCCTTAGCAGTACTGTGACAATTGGAATTATTTCAACAATTGCCCGCAACATCTCTGCCCGCGCTAAAGGTGCCCCTGCTGTTGATTATATCGATGGCTATATTCAAACAGATGCTTCGCTTAATATGGGAAATTCTGGCGGCCCTATGTTTAACATCAGTGGAAAAGTTATTGCTATTAGTACAGCAATATTCTCACCAAATGGCGGAAACATTGGAATTGGATTTGGAATTCCAGCCTCTCTTGCTAAAACCACGATTGAACAGATCAAGAAATTCGGCCATCCAAAACGCGGATGGTTAGGCGTAACAATCCAAATTGTCACCCCAGAAATAGCTGATTCGCTTAATCTAAAGACAACAACAGGCGCTTTAGTCGGCGCTATCGCTCCGAATAGTCCTGCAACAAAAGCAGGCGTTAAACGTGGTGATGTTATTCTTTCATTTGATGGCAAACCTGTAAAAGAATCTCGTTTGTTACCCCGAATGGTAGGAGAAGCCACAATTGGAGGAAAAGTTCCTCTCACTTTATGGCGTGATGGTAAAGAGATTAAGCTTGAAACTGTGGTCGGTGAGTTTGAAGAAGCTCAACAAGAAGGCCTTATTGGTGATTCCACAGAAGATAATGCCGCTTCTCTTAATAATAAAGGACCTAAAGTGCTTGGGATGCTAATCAAAGAAGTGAAGCCTGCAGAATTCGAACGATATGGGATATCTGAAAAAGGTGTTATCATCGTTGGACTAGATCCTGAAAGTGAAGCTGCAGAAAAAGGACTTCGCCCCGGAGACCTCATCTCAGAAGTAACAATTGCAGGAAAACGTGAACGCATTATGACTTCTGAACAACTCTCAAAACTTATTGATGATGCTCAAAAACAAGGTAAAAAACAACTCCTTCTCCTTATTAACCGAGGAGGCGTCCAAAGATTTATTACTTTGGCTCTCAATAATAAAGATAAAAAAGAAGCTCCAAAAACTGAATAGCGCATAAAAAAGGCTGGGGAAACCCAGCCTTTCAAAAAATATAATACTGAAAATTCTTATCCAGCTCGAGAAATTAAACCAACCGATTTATTTAAATAATCATCGACAGAACTAACCAGTCCCTCTAAGTGCTCAGAGAAAAAGTGATCTGCGCCTTGAATAATATTCTCTTCGACAACAATATTTTTTTGTTGAGATAGTTTTCTTACCAACTCTTGAACAGATTCCCGAGGAACTATTGTATCTTGATCTCCATGAATAATAAGCCCCGAAACAGGGCACGGAGCTAAAAAGCTAAAGTCATACATATTTGCAGGAGGGCTTACAGAAATAAAGCCATCTAATTCAGGGCGTCTCATCAGAAGTTGCATACTAATCCATGCGCCAAATGAAAAACCAGCAACCCAACATTCTTTCGCATTTGGGTTGTATGTCTGCATCCAGTCTAAAACAGAAGCTGCATCGCTTAATTCACCTTCACCATGGCTAAAACGTCCTTCTGATTTTCCCACACCACGAAAATTAAATCGAAGTGTGTTAAATCCGCGATTCACAAAGGACCGAAACAAAGCATAAGTAACTTTATTATTCATAGTCCCCCCATGCTCAGGATGAGGATGAAGAATTAAGGCCATTGGCGCGTAAGGATTAGTCCCATGATGGTAACGGGCTTCGATTCGCCCTTCTGCTCCATTAATAATGACTTCAGGCATTTTTGACCTCTCTCTTAAATTATGGCCTTTGAGTACACCAACTCAACTTTAAAAGTCAAGGATTGTTTTGTAAGTATTTGAAAAAAAAGAAATAATTATTTATAAGATAAAGCCTTTGAATGTGATGAAGATTCGGAAATAATTTATGGCAGTTTTATGGCGAGAAGATGAAGACGGTTTAGAAAGGGAATTTTGAGATTCCCCTTCTTTTGCGTGAATATTATTCCTCTTCAAACGGTTTAGTGAGGCCGAGAGGTGTTGGAGTTGAGGTTTGTACTTCGTCAGCATTAAGCTTCACAAAATGTGTTTGCGAAGATGAAGCAATATTTGAGGGATCGATTACCAGATCATCCAGCTGTTGATCGACAAGGCTTGAATATGATGCAGAACTTCCGAAACTAAAGCTTCCAGTGAATAAATCGACCATCATTTTATCGATACTATCTGTAAAATTGGGGATATTTTTTATATTTTTTAACTCGTCAAGAATATCGAGTTTGTTGTCATATGATGAAGACATAACTTCAGGACGCATGAGCAGGGCATATAAACCGTCATGAGATAGAACATCTACTGGAATTTGACTGAGGGCTCTAATGATGTTTGGATGATAATGGCTTGATATTTCCTGAGAAAAAGCGGTGAAAATTGGAAAGAATGAGGGGGTCTTTAATACATCTTCTGGTACTTCTTTGAATAAACGGGAAAACATTCGAAGAGAATACCAATCTATATTTTTAGGGGAGATAGTCAAAATAAAAGTGGGGTTTTCTGCTAGCTTTTTCGGCAATTCTGAAAGTATACCAATGTCTTCTTGAATTTGATTGGCATCTTTTCCTTTTAAAAAAGAGAGAAATGAAAGATTTTCTAATAAGTATACTGGCACTCTACTAAGCTTTTCAGCCATCATTGCTTTTTTTGCACAATCTTCTAATCCTTCAGTAAGAGAGAAAAAAGTTGGAATAAATAAGAGGTGTTCTAATATTTCTTTTGATATTTTTCCTCTTCCTAAAAGTCTAAAGATCATGAAATAACGATCGTAGGGACGCATTCCTTGAGTAAGTGATGTGATAACTGTTTTGAATAGTTTCCAATCGTCATCTGATAGAATTTGTAGTTTTTGTAAAACTTGTTCGACTTGCACATTTTTCACATCGTATCCCACGAAATTTTTCACCTCTTCAGGATCAATAGCAGAAAGCGGAGAAGACATCATTAAAAGTACCGATGTGCTCACTGTCATTAAGTTTTTAAGTTTGCTTCTCTTTTTCATAACAATGCCTTTTTATTAAATAAACCAATTAAGAATCTCTTCTTAAAAGAAATATAGGGACCTTATTTGTAATTACAATGACTCTATGAAAAAATTCCTAAATATCAAAAATATAGATGTATTATGAGTTCGTGAAGAGATTATAATTTAAGTAAGAAAATAAAGGAATTTTTTAAATTTTGTCTTTTTATCACTTCTCTTAACTATGGCATACTGGGTTTTCATTGAGCCCCCTCTTCCTGTCCGATTGATAAATAAATTTATTATCTTGAAACAAACTTGACTATTTTAGTCAGAATAAATAGATTAGGGGTATCAATCATGAGAAGATACGATGAAATTAGGTACTAAAGGACGTTATGCAGTTATTGCAATGACAGATCTTGCAAGTCAACCGCAAGAAAAGCCAACGACACTCGTTGAGATTGCTCAACGTCAAGCCCTTCCTTTATCTTATCTTGAACAACTCTTTATTAAATTGCGACAAAAGGGACTTGTTGAAAGTGTTCGTGGAAATAATGGCGGATATTTTCTCGCTCTGGCTGCCGAAGGCATTTATATTCGTGATATTATTTTAGCAACGGAAGAAAAGATTAAATCAACTCAATGCGATATTTCTTCAGAGAAGAGCTGTCAGGGTCAGACAGAACGTTGTTTGACTCATAATCTGTGGGCAGGTCTTGAAAAGCATATTTTAGATTACTTAGGCTCCATTACATTAGCAGATGTATGCAAACGCCGCCTTCTCCCGAATGGGTGCAAAGTAAAAGAGGCCGTGTTATGAAAAAAGCTCTCATTTACCTTGATTATAATGCTGCCATGCCTCTGCGTCCTTCTGCCCTAAAAGAAATGCTCGAAGTTCTCTCCTTAACAGGAAATCCTTCCTCTATTCACCGGTTCGGTCATACCCTTGCTATGCGCATAGAAAATGCTCGCCACAAAATCGCGACATGCCTTAATTCTCTACCTGCTGAGATCATCTTTACGAGCGGTGGCACTGAGGCCAATAATCTTGTTCTTCAAAGCCATTATAAAAATGGCTATGATATTTTGGTCAGTGCAGTTGAACATGACTCTGTTCTTAAAAGTATTGAAAATCTAGAAATAATCCCCGTCAACAGCCAAGGAATTATATGTCTTGAGAACCTTGAAACTCTCTTAAGCAACAAGACACAACCAACTCTTATTTCTGTGATGTTGGCAAATAATGAAACGGGGGTTATTCAACCTTTAAACGAGATTATAGCTATCGCAAAGCGCCATAAGGCACTTGTTCATACAGATGCGGCGCAAGCTGTCGGTCGTGTTCCCTGCAATTTTAAAGATCTAGACGTCGATTTTATGACGCTCTCGTCCCTTAAAGTCGGGGGACCTGCCGGTGTGGGCGCTCTTATCGCAAAAGAAAAATTACCTCTAACGCCCTTGTTAATGGGAGGCGGTCAAGAAAGAGGAAAACGAGCCGGAACCCCAAATACAGCTGGAATCTGTGGCTTTGCAACGGCGATTATTGAAGCCTCTCAAGAAGACTGGCATCCCTGCCAAGTCTTAAGAGATCAACTAGAGCTTTCATTGCAACATTTAACGCCTGAAGCCTATATCTTTGGACAGAAAACCTCTCGTCTTCCAAATACAATGTGCATCTCTTTACCCAATAATCGCAGCGATAAGTATGTGATGATGTATGATCTTGAAGGCATCGCCATTAGTGCAGGCTCTGCTTGCTCGTCGGGGAAAATTAAAGCTTCTCATGTCTTAAAAGCAATGAAGGCCTCAGAAGATTATCTTAATTCTGCCATTCGCGTGAGCCTTGGTATTCAAACAACAAAAGAAGAAATTGAAGCGTTTTGTAAAATCTGGCAAGACATGGCCATGAAATTTCAAAGCTCTCCTTTAACAAAAAACCAGAATTTGCATAATTCAATGATAGTGAGGAAAGAAACTTATGTCAGTGCAGACCTTTAATACATCTCATCCAGATATGATCTATCTTGATTATCAAGCAACCACGCCTTGTGATCCTCGGGTTGTTGAGAAGATGCTTCCTTATTTTACAGAATATTTTGGAAATCCTCACTCTCGCAATCACCAATTTGGATGGGATGCCGAAGCTGCTGTTGAAATCGCTCGCCATCAAGTCGCCGAGATTCTTGGAGCAAACCCTAAAGAAATCATTTTCACTTCAGGCGCAACAGAATCTAATAATTTGGCCCTTAAAGGGGTAGCTTATTTCAATCAAGCGGAAAAAAATCATATTATTACCACTGTCACAGAGCACAAATGCGTCCTAGATACGTGTCGCCATCTTGAGCAACAAGGCTTCGACGTCACGTATCTGCCTGTTAAAGAAAATGGATTGCTTGATCTCAAAAAATTGGAAGAAGCCATCACTGAGAAAACAGCTTTAGTCTCAATCATGGCTGTAAATAATGAGATTGGGGTTATTCAACCTCTTCAGGAAATTGGCGCCATTTGTCGCAAAAAAAATGTTTATTTCCATACGGATGCGGCTCAAGCTGTGGGGAAAATTCCTTTGAATGTCAAAGAGATGAATATCGATCTTTTAAGTCTCTCTAGTCATAAACTTTATGGCCCCAAAGGAGTTGGTGTTCTGTATGTAGGGCGTAAACCACGGGTCCGCCTCACGTCTCAAATGAACGGCGGAGGTCAAGAAAGAGGCATGCGCTCAGGCACCCTTTCTCCTGCTTTATGCGTAGGACTTGGAGAAGCTTGCCGAATTGCACAAGAAGAGATGGGGACTGAAAACACTCATCTAACACAACTCAACCGCTATTTTTTGGAGAAAATAGAACATTCTCTTGACCAAGTTTATTTGAATGGCGACCGCCTTCAGAGGATTCCTGGAAACCTCAATCTTAGCTTTGCTCACGTGGAAGGAGAAGGATTGATGATGGCGATTAAAAACCTTGCCGTGTCATCGGGTTCAGCGTGTACATCAGAATCTCTTGAGCCTTCTTATGTCCTTCGGGCTCTGGGCGTTGATGAAGGGCTTGCGCATACTTCCCTCAGAATAGGATTTGGACGTTTTACAACGCTTCAAGAAGTTGATAAAGCTAGTGAGATTATTATTTCCGCAGTTCGAAAACTTCGTGAAATGAGCCCATTATGGGAGATGGCTCAACGAGGCATTGATCTAAAAACCATTAATTGGGCAGCGCATTAAGGAGAGTATTATGGCTTACAGTAATAAAATTATTGATCATTTTGAAAATCCTCGCAATGTGGGATCATTTGAAGGTTCAGATCTTGAAGTTGGAACAGGCTTAGTCGGCGCGCCTGCCTGCGGAGATGTCATGAAACTCCAAATTAAAGTTAAAGATGGCATCATTGAAGATGCGCGATTCAAAACTTTTGGATGTGGCTCTGCGATTGCTTCTAGCTCTCTTGTGACTGAATGGGTAAAAGGCAAAACCCTTGAAGATGCCTTAGATATCAAAAATACAACCATCGCTCAGCATTTGGCTTTACCACCTGTAAAAATCCATTGTTCAATGCTTGCCGAAGATGCGATTAAGGCCGCTGTTAAAGATTATCAAGATAAGCAAGAAAGATCCAAGGATGGCGATGTCTAATCTGCATGAAAAGCCCCCTGTCCTTCAAGTAACGGATGCCGCCGTTGAAAGAGTTAAAACGCTTTTATCTGCGCGTGGAAAACCTTCTTTAGGCATCCGCATTGGGATCCGAACAAAAGGCTGTAATGGACTTTCATATACTTTAGAATATGCGGATGAGAAAAATTCTTTAGATGAAATTGTCGAAGCTAAAGGCATCAAAGTTCTCATTGATCCTAAGGCGTTACTCTTTCTCTTAGGAACAGAGATGGATTTTGTTCAAGATCAAGTTCAATCAGGTTTTATCTTTAAAAACCCGAATGAAAAAGGTCGCTGTGGGTGTGGAGACTCTTTCCATGTCTAGTGACTTTTTTTCAAAAAATTCTTTTGAGAAATTTGATCTCCCTCTGAACTTAAACATTGATCTTGAAGATCTTGAGCAACGCTATTTCAAGGCCCAACATCACTATCATCCTGATCGCTTAAGAACCTCTAATATATCATCAGAAAATACGATAACCGATTATGCCGCCGCTTTTAATGAAGCTTATCAAATTCTAAAAGATCCGCTGAAACGCGCAGATCACCTTTTAAAATGTCTCGGATGGCTTGTTTCTGATGAAACTTTAGGAAGCAAGCAAGATCCTCATTTACTCACTTTCATGATGGAACTTAATGAAAAAATTGAAGGTGCCATCACGGAAGAAGAAAAAAAGCAGCTTGAAAGCTTTCTTGAAAATGAAATTCACCATAGTTGGCAAGCTTTAGAAAATTCAATTGATAAGCAAGATAAGGATATGGCTCTTACTTGCTTCATGAAATTAAAATACCTCCACCGATTACACCTCAACTTAAAGTAAAATAACAATGCTACTTCAACTTGTTGAACCTGGACAAACCCCTCTCCCTCATGCTCAAGAAGAAAGCTTTGCTGTCGGGATTGATCTTGGCACAACACATTCTCTCTTGGCTTTTGCCGCTGAAGAAAATGTTCCTCAGCTTATTCCACTTCAAGGAGAACGCCTCATCCCTTCTGCTGTTTATTATACTGAGGCAGGCTCTCCCATCGTCGGTAAAAATGCTCTTTCCATGCTCTCTCAAGATCCTGACAATGTTGTGCGCTCCATTAAAAGGTTCATGCATCATGCCAGTCAACGCCATATTTTGCGCAAACTTTCTTTAACCCCTGTCGAGATTTCTTCCCATATTTTAGCTTATTTAAAAACACAAGCTGAAAGACAATTAGGACATCCTATTCATAAAGCCGTGATTACAGTTCCCGCTTATTTTGATGAAGCCGCGCGAACAGCGACGCGTGATGCCGGTCGACTTGCAGGCCTTGAAGTTCTTCGCCTTGTGAATGAACCCACTGCTGCAGCTCTTGCCTATGGCCTTGAAAAGAAAGCTCAAGGCATTTATGCCGTCTATGATTTTGGCGGGGGCACTTTTGATCTTTCTCTCCTGAAGCTTCAAGGCGAAGTCTTCCAAGTTTTGGCGACAAGAGGCGATATGAATCTGGGAGGGGATGATATCGATCACGCCATCTACCAGAACCATTTCCAAGAGAAAGGGCTCTCTCTTGATCTTAAACAAGCTTTGTTTATCATCCGCCTTCTTAAAGAAAAACTTACCGACGAAGAGGAAGCATCCCTTACGCTCGAAAATCAAGCCTACACCTTGACCCGTCAGCAACTTGAGACCCTCACTCTTCCCTTTATCGATCGCACTCTTGAGCATTGCCAAAAAGCCCTTAAAGATGCAAATATTCAAAAAGAAAGCATAAAAGGAGTCATCTTGGTTGGTGGCATGACACGGATGCCTCTTATCAAAAGGGCTGTCGAAACTTTCTTCGGCAAAAAGCCTCTTGATGATATCAATCCTGATGAAGTCGTGGCGTACGGAGCTGCGTTGCAAGCGCGAGCGCTGACCCAAGGAAGCAACAATCTTCTCTTGGATGTCACCCCTTTATCCTTAGGACTTGAAACACTTGGAGGTGTTGTTGAGAAAATTATTGAGCGCAATTCTCCCCTTCCTGTGAGCAAAATACAAGAATTTACGACCCATGAAGAAGGCCAAACAGCCATGCTTCTTCATATCGTCCAAGGAGAACGAGAACTCGTCCAAGATTGTCGGTCACTAGCTCGGTTTGAGCTTCATGGCATTCCTCCTCTCCCCGCCGGCATTGCGCGCATCCAAGTCCAATTTACCGTGGATGTGGATGGGTTGCTAACTGTAACGGCGAAAGAGAAAACAACAGGCATTAGTCAATATATTGAAATTAAGCCTTCTTATGGTTTAAGTGAATGCGATCTTTTAGAAATGATTTCAACCAGCCTCACCCATGGCCACCAAGATCTTGAGGCGCGCCTTTTAATTGAAGCCAAAGTCGAAGCAGAAAGAATTCAAAAGGTGACGCTGGATGCTCTGGAAAAAGACCAAGAATTGCTAGAAGAAAATGAAAAGATTTTGATCCTCTCTCTGCTAAGAAATCTTGAAGCAGACCTTCACAGTGCAGATCGTACGACAATTCAACAAACCACGGAAAAATTAGCCGCCGCAACGCACCCCTTTGCTGTCAAAAGGATGACTTATCATTTAAATGAAGCCCTCAAAGGCAGGGATGTCACGACACTATAAAAAATTTTATCTCTTAACAATCGTGTGTTAACGTTAAAATCCATAACTAAGAAAGGAATCTCTTATGAATTCAATTAAACTATTTCTGGCATTAAGCATCTTTCTCTTCTCTCCTCTCACTTTACAAGCTCATAAAAAAGCACCAAATCAAGCTGAAGAAATTTCTTGTGGAACAATTGATATGTTAGGCCTTGAGGCCCTCATGAAGGCTAAAACACCCTTCGTTTTAATTGATGCGAGAACTGATAAATATTTTGATGGCACTCTGATTTCTGGCGCAACGCGTCTTCATATTGAATCGACTCAAGAAGAGATCGACAATCTTCTTCCGGAAAAAAATACCCTTATTGTTGTCTATTGCGCGGGTGTTAAATGCCCTGCCAGTAAAATGATGGCAAGCCGTTTGCTCAAAGAAGGCTATAAAAATATTATTGATTACCACAATGGAATTCGTGAATGGAAAGCCCATAATAAGCCGATTGAAAAAGCTTAACGAACGACTATAAATAAGGAGCCCAGTTAAGAAGCTGGACTCCTTAAAAAAATTATTTCCCCTTCTCAAGAATCATTCTCTTTTTAAAATATTTTTTACTTGCAAAACGTTTGATTTCGCCCTATCTAGGCAAGGTTACCAAGCATGATTGTGCGGTCGTGGCGGAATTGGTAGACGCGCAGCGTTGAGGTCGCTGTGGAGGAAACTCTGTGGAAGTTCGAGTCTTCTCGACCGCACCAAATTTCTTTTTCCCTTTTAATTTTAAAAAAATAATTCAAAATTTAACAGGGAATTCCATGCTCTTATACGTGTTTCAGATATAAAATTGAGACGAAGATTTATCTAAATCCCAAATCAAAATTCAAAGAAATTATCTTTTATCATAAAAATGTCAAATCGTTAATAAAGATGCCTTTTTGCAGGGAAGAATTATTTTATAACTATTTGATTTATATTATTTATTTATTTGATATTTGCACTGAATTTTCTTGATATTTGTATCATTTTATGATAGTCTGGTAATAGGATGATAAGAGAGTATTTCGCATCTTATAGGTCAAACCCTATAATCCTTTCAGTCCCTCTCTCAAGAGTCCTAAAGAAGAAGAATAAGACTAAAAATAGGGATTTAAAGCCTTACTTAGGAGAAGAAACAAAAACTCAACGCTCTTTTTGAGCGAATACTCTCTCTTTGCCAAATGAAAGTGAGGGAAAACCCCTCAGTGTGCGTGACAGGCACGGTGAAAGTGAGGGGGTGGAGCAGAGCGATGGGGATAGCAATCTTTCTCTCGTCATCCTCGTGTGCATTCCGAGGATCTCAGGCAATCAAATGGTGTAAGCAAGCACCAGAAAGTCGTTCAAAGAACATGAAAATGTCCCAAGAACGACCAAAGAATTCTTTTCAACAGATGATGTGAATGCGTGCACTCGATCTGAGGAAGAATAAAAGGGTCTAGGACCCAAGAGAAGAAACAGGATGTGATGCAGAAAGGAACATTCATTCCGTATCTTATCTCCAAGACCCATCTTCTTTTCGAAGAGAAGAACAAACCATAAACAATATAAAACAGGGAGTAATAATAAAATGATGATGATATATGACCACATAGTAAACGTTAAGAATAATCGAGGATTCCACCTAGGGGAAGATTCCTCAACCTTAGAAAAAGAACTTCTTCAGAAAGAGTTGAAAAGAGAGTGGAAAGAGAAGAAGATTTGTTTTCCTTCTCTGAGAGAGCACAATCAAAGGCCTGATCATCACCCCTTTAACCGGTGGTGGGACCTCACCTTCGGAGATGAAGGAGACACAGATCGACTGCTGATTGGCGAGTCCTATCGGTCGCTTGAGATTCTCGCTCCCCGAGAATGACAACGATTGGAAACATTGGATGAAAGAAGAATATAAAATCATAATAAGAAAAATTGGAACTAAATGATTAATAAGTTATTTACTGTAGAAATTCATATTAAATACTTTCTCATCATTAATATTTTTTTAAGAAAATATTGGCATTCTAATTATTATTTTAAAGGAAATAATTTCATGGCACTAAAATGGTCTCAATTTACTAAATTAAGCTTAATTTCTATTTTGATGTTAAACTTATTAACACCATCTATATCCTTGGGTTCAGACGGTAAATCTAATCCTAAGAAGAGAGGGCCAACAAGCGAGTTAACGGAGAGTAAGAATAAGAGAATAAAAGTAGAATTAAACGCTGATGCTGTCAGAGAGTTACTTAGCCAAAACGAAAAAGAAGATGTTTTAGACATTTTAAAAAATGAAGATATTAAGACATCAATAATTAAAGAACTTTTAGCTAAAAAAGATGAAATTGGAAGAAGAATTGCTTTCTCTATCGCAAAAAGTATCTATTCGAAAACTGAAACACTTGGAAAGCTTAATGCTAAAATTGAAGAGATTTTAAATGATCACTCTGAACATAAAAAAGCCGATCCTGGTGACTCTTACTTTCGTACGAAGAAAAAAGAAGATATCGATAAAATTGTAAAAATAACGATTGAAACACCGGGGGATTATTCCTATCGCTCAGATGGAAAAAAATGTGAATTTTCGGTTATTAGAAAATTCTCAGTGGACGAAGTCCAGAGCTTAATTGGTCATAAAAATTTAGGATATGATAACTCCAATAATTCCTATGTTAATCATGCCGTTGTTTGTTTTGGAATTAATGAAGTAAAGAAAGAATTTGGAAAACCTTTTTGGTCAGGATTGACGTCTTTAAATACAGCTTATCCTAAAGAACACTCGTAAACCTCGCATAAACAGAGTCAGAAATACCATATTTTTGAGCAATCTCTTTAGGAGAATCTCTATGAAAATCACAAACTTGAGCAAATACAACATATTCGGCTTTTTCGTACAAGTCAGTCGCAAGAGCAGAAGAAAGAGTATAAGAATACAGATTTTCTAATTTCCGAATTTTTCTTTTTTGTTGGAAGTCTAATTCTTCTAAACACTCATTTTTTAAGTGGTTCGGTTGTCTCAAAATATTTTGGAAAGAACACCAATTATTAATTAACGTTTCTTCAGAATATGTATTGACCAATAATGGATCGTGAGGAAATTCTTCTCCAAGGTTTAAAATATCCTCTTTAGAGGACAAAGTCCTTTTCGGGTGTGATTGAAGACCTTGTGATTGTTCAATATATGAATCTGAAGCTAGAGACTTTTCAGAAAATCCCACAGCAACTATAAATGAAAAAATAAAATGGGCAGAGTTTTTGAGAGATAACATCCTATCGACCCTTTGTTTATTCGCACTCTTTAAATGAAAAATGTAGAATATTTTTTCTTATCTGTCAATCTTTGAAGGATTATAAAGCTCTCACATCACCTAAATGATATTTTTTTCTTCTGAAAAAAAAGGGGTATCGTGTCAGCCTTATCATTATGGTAGTATATATAAAGTTTTAATGAGAAATGAACCTAACCAAGTATGAAAATTAATTATAAATAAAAATTTAAATATAAGTCTTATTCTAAAATATACCCTCCCAAACATTAGTATTTTATTAAGAAAAAATCATTATTCTAATAATAAATATTTAAGGAATAAAAATTTATGATTTCTCCAAAATTTCGATTTTTTACGTTCATTCTTTTTTCCATTTTTACAACCTCTCTCTTAATGCCCATAGATTCTTGGGGAAGTCTAAATGAGAGATTTTCAAAAATAGAAAATAAGAAAAAAAGAGCACGAACTGAAATCCAAGAAGCAAATGACGATGACATAAATCCCAATGCTGAAAAAAAACCTAAAACGGCTAAAATTCAAGCAATTGATATAAAATCAACATTTGAGAAAACAACCGTAACTATTGCTTTTTTAAAGTTGAAAAACACCTCTATCAATCCAAATGAAATTCATGATCTTCTAACAGCTGGTGGGGAAATTGGAAAAAAAATAGCTTTCTCAATTGGACAACGTACTTATAAAAAAACCGTCTACAATAAAATAGAACAAGGAAAAAGAAACTTTAAAGGGTTTATAGGACATATTAAAGCGAATCATATTGAGTCTGAAAAAATTAAAGCTAAACAAGATAAAAGCTATTATTATGTTAAAGATAATTCGACGGCAGACCAATTACTCGAACAAATCACAAAAGAAATTATAGATAACCCAACCAAGTATGAATTTCGCGCTAATAATTTTGATTGTAGCTTATCAATTATAAAAGATTTTTCCTCTTCGGAATCTCAAAAAATCTTTGGCAGAGATACTATAGGGCATGATTACTTAACGAATAAAGATGTTAACAGCGCACGTGTCTGTATTAATGTAGACGATATTGAGAAAAAAGCTGGCGACATTACTTGGTCAGGCGGTGAATTAAAAACTTCCTTTCCTGCTCAATGAAATAATTAAGTATTTACTTTAGATTTTCATACTTCTTCAATAGGGATTTTATACTAACCATTTTCTCCTCAGAAAGAGAACGATCTTCTGAAAGATGGAAAACTTGGGCAATTGCAACTTTATAGGCACTGTTCTCATGCTGAGATGGAAAGATGCTTGGCATTGTGTGAAAGGAGAGATTATCTAATTCATCTATTTTAGATGTTTGTTGGGATTCTAATTCAACTTTATAGTCAAAATTTTCTAGTCCCATTCTAGTTAGAAAATTAAGAAGATGAGCCCAATTCGTCTTTAATTGCTCCTCTGAATACTCTTTTGCTACAAGAAGCGAGCCGTGTGGAAATTTTTCTATGGCTTGTAAAATAATCTGCTCTGTAGATAAATTAGGCGATCTTTTAATCTCATTAATTAAATCATCCACACAGGAAGCATGACTCATCTCAGAAAATCCTATCGCAAGAATAAATGAAAAAATAAAACGAGCAGAGTTTTTGAAAATTAACATCCTATCAACCCTTTGTTTGTTCGTGCTTTGTAAGTAAAAACCTAAAGTATTTTTTCTTATCTGTCAATCTTTGGAAAAATGTAAGCACCTCGAACGGCCAAAATTACATTTTTTCTCTTTGAAAAAAAAGGGGTATCGTGTTGCAGTTATCATTATGTTAGTGTGCATAATAGTTTTATTAATATAAAAATGAACTGACCACGTATGAAAAAAGACCTTTATTTAAGTGCCCTTGATTACCATCGTTTTCCTAAACCCGGTAAGCTTTCATTGACGGCGACGAAACCACTTGCCAATCAAAGAGACCTTTCTTTGGCATACTCTCCCGGTGTGGCGGCAGCTTGCGAAGAAATTGTGCGGGATGAACAGGAAGTTGCTCATCTCACCGCACGCGCGAATCTTGTCGGCGTTATTACAAATGGGAGTGCGGTCCTTGGCCTTGGCAATATAGGCCCATTAGCCGCTAAACCCGTCATGGAAGGGAAAGCTGTTCTCTTTAAAAAATTTGCCGGAATTGATGTTTTTGATATTGAAATCAAAGAAGATGACCCTCTCAAATTGATTGATATCATTGCAAGCCTTGAGCCCACTTTTGGCGCTTTAAATCTTGAAGATATCAAAGCTCCTGAATGTTTTTTAATTGAAGAAGAACTCAAAAAACGACTCAAAATCCCCGTTTTCCACGATGATCAACATGGCACTGCCATTATTGTGGCAGCGGCTGTCTTAAATGCCCTTGAACTTGTAAATAAGAAAATCACTCACGTAAAACTTGTCACTTCAGGAGCCGGCGCTGCCGCGCTTGCCTGCTTAAAACTTTTAACAGAACTCGGTCTTCCTAAAGAAAATATCTTTGTGACAGATCTTGAAGGCGTGGTTTATGAAGGTCGTGAAAAAGGAATGGACCCTCATAAAAAATGTTTTGCTCAAAAAACCGAGGCTCGCCATTTAAGCGACGTCATGGAGGGAGCTGACATCTTTTTAGGCCTCTCAGCTGGTAATGTTTTGAAACCTGAGATGATTGCTAAAATGGCTCCCTCTCCTCTTATTCTTGCTTTAGCAAATCCCACTCCGGAAATTGATCCTCTGACAGCAAAAATGATTCGTCCTGATTCGATCGTCGCAACAGGACGCTCGGATTTTCCGAATCAAGTTAACAATGTCTTATGCTTTCCTTTTATTTTCCGAGGTGCCTTAGACGTCGGAGCCACCCAAATTAATGAAGAGATGAAGTTAGCTTGCGTCCATGCTCTTGCCAATCTCGCAAAAGCTGAGTTATCTGATATCGTCGCTCATGCTTATGGAGATGATGAGTTAATCTTTGGTCCTCACTATATCATCCCAAAACCTTTCGATCCCCGATTGATGACTGAGATTGCGCCTGCTGTGGCAAAAGCAGCCATGGATTCAGGCATTGCTACGCGCCCCGTAGATTGCCTCGAGGCTTATAAACAAAAGCTAAACGAACATGTTTATCGATCCGGCCTCACCATGAAGCCTCTCTTTACCCAAGCCAAAAAATCACCAAAACGAATTGTTTTTGCCGAAGGTGAAGAAGAACGCGTTTTACGCGCAACCCAAATTATATGTGATGAAGGATTAGGATATCCCATTTTAATTGCACGTAAGAATGTTCTTGAAACAAGACTTCAACGCTTAGGGCTACGGATCATTCCCGATAAAGACTTTGATATCGTAGATCCTGAAAAGGATCCTCGTTACAATGATTATTGGCAAGACTATCATGCGCTTTTAGAACGCTCAGGAATTACGCCTGATTCTGCAAAACTTATTGTGCGTACGAACTCGACAGTCATTGCTGCCATGATGCTCAAAAGAAATGATGCAGATGCGATGATTTGTGGTATCTATGGGCGTCATCCCCATCACCTAAATCACATACAAACAATTATTGGACAAGCTTCTGATATGAATGTGTGGGCAACCTTAAATGCCGTTGTCACTGAAAAAGGAGTCATTTTTATCACCGATGCTTACGTCAATGAAGAACCCACCGCTGATCAATTGGTCGAAATCACAAACTTGGCCGCCGCAAAAGTACGTGAATTTGGAATTATTCCAAAAGTGGGCCTTCTCTCGCACTCTAATTTCGGCACCAGCAATTCTGCTTCTGCCTGTAAAATGCGAACCGTTTTAGAGCAATTACGGCAGCACGTCCCTGACTTGGAAGTGGAAGGAGAAATGCATGCTGATGCTGCTCTTTCAGAGATTTTACGTAAAAAAATATTTCCTCACTCTCAACTTCAAGGAAGTGCAAATCTTCTTGTGATGCCTAATTTGGATGCAGCAAATATTGCTTTTAACCTTGTTAAAATTATGGCGGATGGCCAAAACATAGGACCAATTTTGTTAGGAGCCTCTAAAGCAGCCCATATCGTCACACCTTCTATAACGGTTCGAGGCCTCCTCAATATGACAGCTGTCGCTGTCGTAGATGCGCAGATGAAAACTTCTTCTAATACTCTTTTGAAAATAGGAATGTAGTTATGGTCACAGAATCCTCTTCTCTTCCTGAAGATTCCCTCACAGAAAATCTTTTTGGTGTTTCAGAAGAACGTCTCTCCGCCATTTCACTTGCCCTTGAAAATAAAGAAGATATAAAAGTTCATCAACTCATTGAAGACTTGCATGCGGCAGATGTTGCAGATCTTATTGCATCTTTACAACCAGACCTCCGTGAACATTTTGTAAGCACGATTAAAGATTCTCTTAATCCTGAGATTTTAGCAAATCTGGATATCCCCACCAGAGTTCACGTGCTTAAAATGCTCGGACCTGAACTCATTGCAGATGCTTTAAAATCACTTGCGAGTGATGATGCCCTTGAAGTTCTTTCTTCTCTCAAAACAGAACTTCAGGAACGCGTCCTTCAAGCAATGCTTCCAAGAGAGCGCACCATACTTGAGAAATTTCTAAGCTATCCAAAAGATAGTGCAGGTCGACTTATGCAACGTGAATTGGTGTGCGTACCGCCTTTTTGGACGGTAAGTGAAACACTCCAATTTATTCAAAATTCTCATGATTTACCTGAAAATTTTTATACAATTTATATCATTGATCCACGCCAGAACCCCTTAGGCGAAATTTCTCTAAGCCTTCTTTTACGTCATCAACCTGACACGATTGTCTCAGACATTATGCATCATGACATGAAGCCTATTCTTGTGACAAAAGATCAAGAAGAAGTTGGTTTTGCTTTTCGACACTATGGCCTTGTCTCTGCCCCCGTTATTGATGAATCTGGTCGCATTGTTGGAATGATTACCCTTGATGATGTTGTTGATGTTATTGGCGAAGAAGTAGAAGAAGATATCCTTCACATTTCGAAAGTTCATGAATCAAATGTCAATGAACCCGTCAGCAATACTGCTTATTGGCGTATCCGATGGCTCCTCATTACCCTCATTAATACTCTTATTGCCTCATTTGTGATTGCACAATTTCAAGTATCAATTCAAAAAATAACCGCCCTTTCCTTTCTCATGACGATTAACGCCGCAATGGGAGGAAATTCTGGAATGCAGGTTGTTACAATTGTTGTAAGAGCCATCGCCACACGCCAGTTACGCGAAAGTGAAATTTGGCGAGCTGTCTCGCGAGAAGTTCTTGTAAGTTTGATCACGGGAACGTTTTTTGCATGTCTTCTCGGCGGAATTGCCGCCTTATGGGTGAATGATCTATGGTTAGGCGTCATTTTAGCCGTTGCGCTCTTTTGCAATATGTTATGGGCTGCTTTTGCAGGCACAATGCTTCCTATTGTAATTCATCGACTCGGCTTAGATCCCGCGGTTAGTGCCGGCCCCATCTTAACCACAACAACAGATGTTTTTGGATATGCAATATTTCTTGGACTTGCGACTTTAATTTTGCTCTAATAACGCTTAATTAATGATAAGAAAAAGTAAAAGGGGAAGCATATGTCTAAAAATGAAATTTGTATTGTTGCCGCAAAAAGAACACCCATGGGTGCTTTTCAAGGCTCTTTAAGTTCTGTTACTACCGTTGATCTGGGGGCCCACGCGATTCGATCGGTTCTTGAAGATATTCCTTCCCCTCACCCCACCATAAAAGAAGTTATTATGGGCTGTGTTCTTCCTGCCGGCTTGGGACAAGCTCCCGCAAGACAAGCGGCAATTACTGCCAAACTTTCATCAAGTGTAGGAGCGACCACAATTAACAAAGTTTGTGGATCTGGCATGAAAGCAATCATGTTAGCTCACGATCAAATTAAAAGTGATGAAGAAGCGACCATCATTGCCGGCGGTATGGAGAGTATGAGTAATGCCCCTTATCTCCTTTTAAATGCGCGTAAAGGTTATCGTGCAGGGCATGGTAAAATTTTTGATCACATGATGTATGATGGTCTTGAAGATGCTTATAAAAAAGGATGTTCAATGGGTGTTCTCGGAGAGATTGCCGTCGAACAATGCCAACTCACACGTCAGCAACAAGATGAATTCGCAGCCCTCTCAGCAAAAAGAGCGTTACAAGCCATTAACGAAGGTTGGTTTCAACCCGAAATTTCACCCCTTTCCATCAATGTAGGAAAGGAAGTAAAGGTCATCTCAGAAGATGAACCGCCGACACGCGTAAAGTTTGATAAGATCCCTCTTCTTAAGCCTGCCTTTAAAGAAGGCGGCACCATCACAGCTGCAAATTCAAGCCCCCTTACAGATGGCGCTGCTGCAGTCGTTTTAATGACCACCTTGAAGGCAAAAGAACATAACCTCTCTCCTCGCGCTCTTATTCGAGGTCACGTTACTTATTCTCATGAACCCGATTTGTTTACATTAGCCCCTATTAATGCCATTAAATTATTGCTTAATAAGGTTAATTGGAAAATAGAAGATGTGGATCTTTTTGAGATTAATGAAGCTTTTGCCTTTGTTCCTATGGCTGTCATACAAGAGTTAAAATTAGATATTAATAAAGTCAATATACATGGTGGAGCCTGTGCGTTAGGCCATCCAATTGGGGCAAGTGGGACACGTATTATTGTTACTCTTCTTCATGCCTTAGAACGATATAACCTAAAACGGGGGATCGCAGCACTTTGCATTGGGGGTGGAGAAGCAACAGCAATTGCCATTGAAAGACAAGAGCAATGACCTTACGAGATAGTATAACTGCAATCTTTGTTGTATTTTTGTGGTCAACAAGTCTTCTTGTCCAAAAATTTGCAGCAACTCATATCTCAAACTATTTTCTTGGTTTTTTGCGACTTTTACCTGCCATTCCTCTTCTTTTAATTTATCGGAAACCACCTCATCAATTATGGCGTTATTTAATTGTTGGATTTTTCTGGAATATCTTAAACTTCCTCTTCATTGGTTTTGGATTTAAAGTAGGAATTAGTGCAGGTATTTCTTCATTTTTGATACAAACAAATGTCTTTTTTGGTGTTCTTTTTTGTTATCTTTTTTTACAAGAAAAAGTTCATCTCTTTGAAGTGATTGGGATGGTTATTTCTTTTTATGGAATTTATTTACTAACTCAAGATAGTTCCAACACTTTACACAACAATACCATGATCGGTATAATCTCTATCTTACTTTCATCTATTTGTTGGGGAATTGGTTTTACACTTCTCAAAAAAATGAAAATTGGTGCTACTATGGCTGATAATGCATGGCTTTCAACCATTTCTGTTCCTTGTTTATTTGCAATTATTTCAATATCTGAAGGTCCGCAACAAACCCTGCTTGAATTTTCTCATTTAAGCACTATTGGTATTGCATGCGCCTTATATGTAGGCATTATATCAACGATTTGTGCAAGTTACTTATGGTTAAAATTAGCACATCGAATTACGACGGCTCAACAAGCTCCCTTCATGCTTCTTTTACCAATATTTACATGCATTCTTTCTTCTATATTTATGCAAGAAATGTTAACATTCTCTCAACTTTTAGCGGGTGTAATTATCTTGGCTGGGGTCTTTGTAACCCGATGTTACCCTCTCTTAAAGCGTTTTAAAATAGATGCTTTTTTAATTAAACTTAGAGTTATGCCTCATGATTGATTTTGAGAAACTTCGTATTTTTTATCATGTAGCTAAAGAAGGCTCCGTAAAACGAGCGGCGCAAACTCTAGAGAAGAATCCGACTTCTGTCTGGAAGCATATTATGGATTTAGAGCATTATTTTAAAACAAAGCTTTTTCTTCGACGCAAGAAAATTGGATTAGAACTCACTGAACTCGGTAAAAACCTCTTTAAAGACGTCAACAATTTAATCCCAAGCTTAGAAAGAGCATGCACTCACTACGCTCAAGAAGAAAAACCTAAAGATGATCTTTTTATTATTACAACGAATGGTGTCGTGAGTATTTGGTTAATTCAAAAACTAAAACCATTCCTTGAGTATAAACAAAATTTAAAGATAAGAATTTCAACAACAAATTCAGAAGTTGACTTTTTAAATTCTAAAGCTGATATAGGTATTCTCTCTAAGGTTAATTATTCTGAAGGATTAACCCAACAAAAACTCTTAACCTATCATAGTAAGCTTTTTGCAAGCCAAGAATATTTAGATAAATATGGTATTCCTAAAACATTTGATGATTTAAAAAATCACAAATTAATCAGTTTTTATCCAGAACTTCCTGGTTATCGAGGCAATGTAGATTGGCATCTTCAAGAAAATATGCCTCTTCATACTTTACGTGAAAGTTGGCTTGCTGTGAATTCGGCTGTTTGTCAACTTGAAGCGGCCCGACAAGGGCTTGGAATTCTTGCAATTCCAAAAGAAACTCCTTTACTTCAAGATGCTGGTTTAGTTGAAGTTCTTCCTAATGAAGTTGGCCCTACTTTTGATGTTCAATTTATAACGCGGGCAGCTGACTTCCAAAGTCGCCTTATTCGTGAATGCTATGAATTTTTAAAATTATAGGAGTTGAAAAACCAACTTACTGTGCTACGATCCATTTTAGCATTACTAATATCTTCATCAGAAAAAATAAAGTAATGATTTTTTATGAGGAAGGTTCATGAAAAAATCAATATTTTCTTCAGCTTATTTCTTTATGCCAACTTATACAGTGGGTTTTTATTATGATTCATTTATTTGAAGCACAACCTTGTGAGAAACGCGCCTTACTTCTAAGAACACGCTTAAATAAAGCGCTTATTTCTAGTTTAATCCACCTTTTAGAAGCCGCGGAAGAAGTGCTTTCAGCCGAAGTTTATCAACTTTCTATGAGAAATTTAAATTCTCTTAATTCTGAGAAAAAAATATCGGGTTTTTTGCATGCTTTAAATGCCGCCCTCTCACAAGCTTTTACACATGAAGATATACCTACTATAAAAAAGATAGCTCAGCATATTTCTGAAAACGATTTTCAAGTTGAGGGCATTAATTTTCTTTGGGTTAATACTTTACCTCCTTATTTTAGTGAATTATTTCAAGAAGCTTCAAATTTTGAAATCCCTGGGGGCTTAACTTTTACCCCCTCCTCTCTGGAAGGTCATCAAAGAATTAAATCTCTTTTTCAACAAGGATTAAATCTGATTTCACAAAGTTGTGAAGATCTTTATAAAGAAATTTCTGTGTTTCTAGGCGAAATATTAACCTTTAATACCTCACGAACAACAAGATACGGCTCTAGCTTCAATCTTCTTGGTTTAATCTATATTAGTGAATCTTCCCCCTTTGAATCTCTTGCAGACGTTGTAGATGCTTTTGCCCATGAAACTGGACATCTATATTTACACTCTTTATCGGCAGAAGATCCTTTAGTGTTAAATTCACCAGAAGAGCGCTATCCTGCTCCATTTAGAGAAGATAAACGTCCTCTTATTGGTATTTATCATGCAAGTTTCGTAGGATCCCGAATTTTATATGCTCTAAGAGCTCTTTATAGAAGCAAATTACTCCCAGAAAACGAGCAGATACGTTGTGCGACTCTTATCGAATACTATCAAGTTAAATATACTTCTTCACTTGAAACTGTCCAAAAACATGGAAAAATGACCACTTTAGGGCAAAATATTCTGAATTCTAGTTTAAAATTAGCGAGCTAACCAACAAAATTATCCAAATTTTTGCGATAAAAGTTTCTTGTCGCGAATTTTTCATTTTTTACTTTGCATGTTAACGTAAGATATGGTAATCCCTTAAGTAATAAGAAGAAAAAATTAAATTATCTAATTTGGAGAACTTAAATATGTTCAATCATCATAAAGTTACTCTTACTGCTAATGAAATTGCCCAAGCTCTTACACGCATGAATTCTCCAGCACTTGCCCCCTTAACTCAAGTTAATGCAAATTCCCAAAAACACCTTTCTGCAGCGGCTTCTTGGGTAGTTAATCGACGCAAGGAAAATTCTTCCCGTCTTTTTTCAACGGCAGTTCACGGTTCTCCTATTTGAGTTTTCAAGGATAAAATCTCTATTTTAGAAAAACTGAAATCTACGTGATCAGGTTATTCCCAAAAAACTTTTATCTTTAATCTTCATCCCCTCATTAAATTCAGATTTTTCTATCTTCCTAGAATACTTTTGCAAGCTGCTCCCAACGCGTCGTGTAACAAGGTGATAAATACTCTCGTTGAGTTAATTTAAACGTTTTCACCTGAAAATCTCCATACATTATGACTGTTTTTCCAAATTTTTCATTAATCTGATCAATCGTTGCCGTAAGCCCTTCTTGCTGTAGGGAAGAGAGATTAAATAAAGAGTATTGTAAACAGGATGGCTCAACTAAACCGCTTAAACACACACCAATTCTTTTATATTTTGGCCCGAAAGAAAAGATCTTTCTCAAGCCTATTTGAGCAGCTCGATGCAATATTAATGTATCATTCGAGGCCACATCCAGCATTACAACATGTCTCTTGGCATAATAAGATTCTCGATGGAAACGATTAGTCTTTATAAAAATATGGACATATGTTGCCAATCTTTTTTCTTTTCTTAATTTTTCTGCAGCTTTTTCAATTAATGCGGAAACAAATGAAGCTAAATCTTCAAATGAAGAAAAAGGATCTTTAAAAGTACGTGATACTAAAATAGTCTTTTTTGAAGATTCTTGCTTCTCTATAGGATAGGCAATCTGCCCGTTAAGCTCCCAAACTATCCTTTCCCCTATCACATTCATTTTTTGACGTATCCATTTTAATGGAACTCTTTTAAGTTGGAGAGCTGTTTCGATATTTTTACTTCTCAGATAAGCTGCATATTTACGTCCTATTCCCCACACGTCACTTATAGGAAGGCAAGCTAAAAATCCCTCGATTTCTCTCTCTTCAAGAAGGTTAAATAACCCACACCCCTCTTTTGCATAAGTATTAGCAACTTTTGCTAAGGTTTTTGTCCGAGAAACTCCGATAGAAATGGGGATTCCTGTCCATTTCTGAACGCGCTGTTGAAGTTCATAACAAAAAGCTTCAATCTCCCCATCTGGAATCTTAGAAAGATCCAAAAATGCCTCATCAATAGAGTATTTTTCGATCAAAGGAACCATCGTTTGTAAGGTTGTCATTACACGTCGTGATATATCCACATAAAGCTCAAAGTTTGACGAAAAAACTTGGACATTATGTTTTTTCACAATTGAAATGAATTTAAAGTAAGGCTCCCCCATTTTGATATTTAATTTCTTTGCTTCATTTGAGCGAGAAATCGCACATCCATCATTGTTTGATAAAACAACAATCGGCCGTTCTTTTAAATCTGGGCGAAATACGCGCTCACACGATACGAAAAAATTATTACAGTCAACTAATCCAATTTTGGGTTTATCTTCATACGTCATGAATGATTTTTTCTCTTAAAAGAAATCTGCCATATTTAAAAAATTAATACATTTACAACTTATTTTCATCTTAATTGATTTACGATCAAGAATCAATAAAAAATGTACTCTTTACAAAAAAATCTAATTTGAGAAAAACTATGAGTAGAATAAAATGAACGAATATGATTCTTTTTTACGGACTCATTTTATTTAAATAATTCAAGATAATAGTGTTTTTTTATATCTTACAATAGCAGAGAGCAAAAATATTGACTTAAATTCCCTACAGAAAAAGGTATTTCATTAAGAACATAAACTAAATTTCAACGAAGATTATAGTAGAGTTGTAGAAGAATTGTGGGGGGTGATTAGAAATCTTTTAGCCTTCCCTGTTATATTTTTTTAAAGTCCCTCCCCTAACTTGCCAATGGAACTTTAAGGCTATGGTAGCCCCCAGCTACTCGGTAAGGCTAATTTAGCAGGAAAAAACACAAATACAAGAGAAAAAGTTATTGTTTTTATTGGTTTTTTATTTAATTTTGCGAAATTAAAACAATATCTCAATTTTTGACATAAATAATGAAATAACTAATTTAATTATTGCCATTCTTATCTCATAATTTCTGTAAATCTGACAAGTAGTTCCATATGCTTTTTATAAAAATTCTCGACATGATATTTTTCTAATTTTCCATGAATAAGTGACAAAATCTTCTACTTAAGTAGTTTTTACTCATGGATAGAATTCTTATTTCTCTTCTAATTTACTGAAGTTCTAATTGTTTAAGGAGGGAAGTTTATGACATTAAAAAACAACTACAATCAATTAAAGAGGAAAAGTTACACAATCTTCAAAATAGTAATTCCGACTCTGATAATTTCTTCTTTTATATTAGGAGAATCAAACGCTTCTGACTATGTAGAACCCGGACAAGGCTCACGCATGAGGATCTATAAGCAAGATGAGATCTCTTTCAATGGAGAGACTGCCGTAATTTTGATTCCTCATCTTGTGAAAGATGGCCCCACAAGTCCAAATGCCTATATTGCACCAAGAAATAAGCAAGTTATGCAAACAGGAGATGGGGATTTTTTATATGATCCTATATCTCAATCTGACGAATTTGATTTTGTCCATGCCGTTGCAGTCGCCGATACTGTCGTAACAATGTACGATCGTGATTTTAATTTTTTTGAAGAGACCATACGCGTAACTACAAACGGTTTTAGGCTTTCATATAATAATTGGCTCAACAGAACTCCTCTTGCAATATTCCCTCATGATGATAGTTCTGAGAATAATGCTTATTTTATTCCCACATCAAAGTCTGGCGGAGAATTGCATTTTTTCCCTTTCAATTCTCCAACAAAAGGACGCGTATATACATCTCGCTCTTTCGATATTGTAGCTCATGAAACTGCTCATGCTGTTCTACATTTTTTCAGGCGTGACTTTGATTACAGCTCTCCACAAACTGCCGCTCTCAATGAATCATTTGGTGATTTAACCGCAATTTTTACCATTTTGACTCAACCATATCTCCGCCATGACCTTCTCATTCAAACTAAAGGAAATCTCCACAACAAATCTTTCCTTCCTCTTATTGCAGAAGAATTTGGAATAGCTCTCCATCAAGGAAATAGCTTAAGAGATGCGGATAATACACTTACCGTTCAGGATCTAGATCCTTCTAAAAATACCCTAGAAGCGTGGGAATCACATTCTCTTTCACGGCTTTTTACAGGGGCTATTTACGATATCCTAGCAGATACATTTCGTGCTCAACTTCAACAGTTAAGAGGACAATTCGAAGATGATATGATTTTAACCGATGTAGGGAATGGACTAAGACGCCTTCTTCTACTTTCAATTATAGAAACTCCCTATTCTAATCCTACATTTGCGAGTATTGGAAATATGATGCTTTCTCTGAGCACACAGTATGATGATTTTAAATCCTTGAGCTCTTATATAGATAGTAATTTTCTAAAACGTGGGATCGACATTCAACTTGAACAAAATGATCTTAATGAACAAGATCGTTTTTACCTGGCATCTCCAAAAGCTCATGAGCCCCACCTCTGCAAATCTTTACGAATGAAAAAAGAAAGAACACCTACTTTTGCAAGTGTTACCGAGGTAGTTGAGTACTATTTTACAACGATAGAGATTGAAGATGAGAAAAGTAGAAAAACCCAAACATCTTATCCTCAGTATACTCAAACAAGTTACGATAGTAGACAAGTGCAGGAAGTAAGAAAAACTAACAAGCCAATTAAACAAACTTTCTTAACTTCTCCAAATAGAGGAAAATTTTCTTCAACAAAAGGCCATCAAAGAAATTCAACGACGTCTAGACGATAAAAATATGAGGCTGTTAATTTTGGCAGCCTTCTATTCAATTTAAATGATAAAAAAGTGAGCTTAAAAACATGAACAGCAACAAAATTTTTCAAAGACTGCTTGCACTTGCATTAGTCTGTTTTCATTGCTTTTCATTCCTCGCGAGTTCATCTATGGATGTAGACGATGAAAATGTTAGAAGGGATGAAAACATCATCAGAGTTGAAAGGGCAGAAAATCCTAAAAAACGCCCCCGTGAAGAACCAAATGAAGTCCTTGATCTTGAACTTTCTCCAAATAAAAAACCTAAAATATTACAAATAAAAACAATGAGTATTGCCTTACTGAAAGGGGATGTTCCTAATTTTGGAGAAAGAGTTAAACGTTACAACCTTAAAAGCAACATTGATGGAGAAGTTTATGTTGAATCTAAGGTTGTTCACGTTACAGGATGGTCTGATTTTATTGTAAAGAGTATTGAAGAAGAAGAAGCTCCTCATCCTATAGAAGGAAATGCTAGCTTATTAAAATCATCGATCATCATCATTAAACATAATGGAAGGAAATTTGCATTCGTGTTTGGAGATGGTCGATATTTATTAAAAAGAGAATTTCTCGAACCCGATTTTGGATTGAAAGTAAGCTTAAATGGAAGTGATGATAATCAAATAAAAAGCATTGAGAGTCAGACTGTTGCTTCCAATCCTCGTTCATCAAGTGTGAGCTATAAGTCTCCGGTTCCATCGCGAAAATTCATGATGAGTTCTACAGATCAATTAAAAGGTATTACTGACAAAAAGTACTCTGGGAAAGGTGCTTATGTGCGCATTGAACAACCTCCACAAACTATAGATGATTTACCTGGCCTATGTGCAACGCTTGAGACACTTTACTCTCGCCCTATTGATGAAGAAAAATATCCATGGGCTAATAAAATTGTGCCTGTTAAAGATTATTCCCTTCAAATGAAACTTGATGAACTCTTAGCAAAATCATTAAAAACTGAAAATCAAGTATCAACCTGGAATCTATTAAGACCATGGGCAGAAGATCCACCCCCTGAAAACGAAAATACGTGCCCAAGTTATTATACGCTGGGTCAATCACACACCGCATATTCAGACCTCGAAACTATCTTTCAAAAATTAAAACATAAAATTTCCAAGCCAAAGACGACAATTGACCGTCTCAAAACGCTGCGAATTAAATGCTATAATAACCAAGAATGTTATGAGTCTTGGAGTGCCTATGAGGCTTTAACATTTGAAACTGAATATAATAATGCAATGTATGTCCTTAATGAAGGGCAATGGTATAAACCTAAACAAGATTATGCTCAAAAAGTGGATGAGTACTTACAGACTCTTTATTCAGCTTCTCAACAAAATACTTTTTTAAAATTTCCCGTTAGTAAGAAAGATGAAGAAGAAGCTGACTATAATGAAAGAGCCGCTTCTTCCTCAGATGGTAAACTATTACTGATGGATAGAAGAGACATACCTGCATCGGCTGCCGGACACAGTAACGTTGAGATGTGCGATCTCCTTGCACAAAGATATTTAATTCATGTAAAATGCGGCACAGATTCTGCTCCTCTTAGTCACTTATTTTCCCAAGGATCTATTTCAGCTGAAATTCTTAAAAGAGATAAAGCCTACAGAATCCGAGCAAAAGATAAGTTTGTCAGGGCAGAATTACTCGAATTATGTAGAGAAGAATGCAAGCCACTTTTTCAAAAAATTCAAAGCGATTTTGAAGACTACTTAAAATCATCTACAGAAGATATTTCTCAAGAAGATAAAAACAACTTCCTGTTAAAACAATACCAAAGCACTTTTGATTCAACCCTTCATATTCCTACGGCTGCAAAGGGAATTGAAAAAGAGAAATCTTTAAAAATGAATAAGAAATTATCTCCAGATCAGATATTAAGACAATATTTCGAAAAGAAATTTTTAGAAATTTTAAGAGATAGATTTAATGAAATTTGTAAAGATTTGAATTCAGATCTCTCCGGGAAAAAGAGAGATTTAAGCATAAGAAAAAAATTAATAGATTGTTGCAAGAAAAACCTCGGAAAAGCATTTACACCAACAATGGATGTTACGTTTCCCAAAAAATGTGAAGAATATCAAAGAAAATTTAATGACTTTTTTGAAGTAGGAAAATTTAATCCAAATAATTATACCATTGTATATGGGATCATCACAGATAAGAAGAATTTAGCTGATATCCGTAAGGTTATTCCTTTTTTCAGTCGTATAAATCTTAAAAGGCATGTTGAATACCTGCACGGGCTTGGATATAAAGGAGTCCTTATAAAAATGATTCCTGTTCATTCTAGTCAGACAACAATAAATTTTCCTGCTCAATCAAAAACTTCGACGGAATAAATCCCATGACAACTTTAAAACATTTATTAGCAAGCGTTTTATATCTATCAATTTCTCTCTGCCATGCGAGTGATGACATCAACGAATTAGGTAAAGATCTTGAAAATTTAGAGGTCTTCGATTCCAAACCTAAATTTGTCGTCAATGTCATTGCTTATGTTCCGACACCATCTGTCTTACCTGATCAAGATTCTTCTGATGAAGAAGATGATCATACTTTTGAGCCAGAGAGTTTTGATTTTGATGAGAATGATCTCACAACATATCCGTTCCGAACGATTAAACCAGGAAAAAAAGAATTATATGATGAAAAAGAACTCGGCATTGTCGAAAGAGTGGATTGTGAAGAACCCAATATTCTTCTAGATAAAGAAAAAAGTAGAGTTGTTTTTCCTTTCCTGCATAAATTAAAAACTCAAGCATTTGATCGTCATGATAACCTACAATTCTCAAGTTCTCTAAGAACCGTTATTGGTTTGAATAGGCCTCGTTCTTTAAGCACTCGCCTGAATAACGTATTATTTCAAGAAATGGCTGCCTCAAAAAATTTATCGGATCCTATTCTTGAACCTTATTATTCTCGGTTTGCATTTTTTTGGAACTATCGATGGTTTGACAAAAAAGATAATTGTGTTCCGTACCAACAGGTGCGAAAATTTTACAAACAACTCAAAAGAAAATCCCCAAAGAAAGCAAAAGTATTTCGCAAAATGACTGAGCAAAAGACTCTTGTGCCTTATCAAGGTCTAAGAGAATACGTGAAGAATCACGCATCAACAAAACATTTCATCACAGAATTTAGAGGAAAATCACCAAGTTCGAGGATCTATTTAAGCCTTTTAGATAGCGATACCCTTAATTTTAATAGTATTTTCAGTTCTTATTTGAGGATCATAAAACAAAATCCTCAAGCAATTACAGCAATGACCACGGGCTATATATTCCAAGGAAATGGATATGATGAAGATTATCCTTTTCATATTGCAAGTGAGATTGACAGAAAAATAAGAGTCTCAGTTGCTAGACACCTTCCTCTTGGTGTTTATTATCCAGAACCTAATTTGTGTATCCTTGTCCCCACAGGACATAAAACGCTCCCCGAAAGTTTCATAGATCCAAAATTAAACGGTGCCTGTGAGTCTGTTGCTTTATTGAGATCTGTAAAAAAAAGAACTGGAACTCTTTTCGTTTTTGCAGATGATAACCCTCTTGTTACTACCGTACCTGAACGTGCTCGCTTAACTAAATCTCATAAAACAGAGATTGAATTTTCTGATGAATTCAAAAAAGGGGCTTCTCCGACAGAAAGAGATATCGAAAGATTGAAACATGTTAGCCAATCTCACTTTAACTCATATGTTTTGCTGACTAATTTATATATCAATCGAGCTTTTAAAATGACCGATAAAAACTTTGGTCATTTTAAAGGAATTCTCAATAAATTTTATAAAACTCCAACACACGAAAATTTCATAGAATTAAGACAATATGTTTCTCAAGAAACACTTAATAGTTTAAGCCGAGCATTTGAAGATGTTAAACAAATAATTAATGAATTTATAGAAGAAAACCAACGAACCCTAAATGAAGAAACCATAATACAAATACTCGAAGACAAAGGAATTGATCTAAGTACTATTGAAAAAGAAAAAATGCAAATATTCGCAGATGAATCTGTCACCAAATTAATTTCCGATGATGTATTAGATTTAGATGAATTGATTGAAGCGCCCATTCAAGCTCTAAGAGATATTTTATATGATCAAGAAATTTTCGAGTTAATGGAAGAGTATAATGTTCCTTTTAGTGAAGCGTTATCCTTATATAACGATTGTGAAGAAAATTTAGACGGATTTCAAACCACTATTGATTTAAGAGATGTTTTATTATTGAACAATTTCTGTGAAGAAAACGGAGAAGATTTTCTAGAACTTGCCGAAAAAGCACAAGAATTTTTGGGATTGGGAGAAACTATTGAGAATTTTATAAAACTCTATCAAGACGACCCTCTTCATATAGAATGCATGATTGGTGATCCTACAGATATTGGTTTAGATCAAGCTCCGGATATAGATCCTGTTGTGATGGAATATTTAGATGAAGACGACATCGCTTGGATTAGAGAGCAACTAGGAGAAACAGATCAAGTTCTTTTTGATACGAATTTAGGCTTGAATGATGAATATGACGAAGAAGATGATGATAGATATGGAGAAGAATATGATTATGGAAACGATGAAGATTATCCCGAAAATAGTGATCCTGAAACTGATGGAGAAAATGATTTTTGATATGTCAGAAAATACACTATAACTTTTAAAGAGAATATTTGAACTTGGACTAAAGCTTATTTTATTACAGTTAGAAAAACTTCTCATTCAGTAATGGAATGATATTGGTGCGCCCGGCGGGATTCGAACCCACGGCCCCAGGATTAGGAATCCTGTGCTCTATCCTGCTGAGCTACGGGCGCGCGGGTAGCACTGTAATACACTTTCACCCAACTTCCAAGCCTTTGTCGTGAGAATCTTCTATAACATAGTCTTTTGTTTTTCTAGAATTAACAGACAATCAATAACGTTCTTAAGCATGTCCTCGTCCGTCCCTGACATATTTTCTTCTTGTGCCACTTCCAGCCGTTCAGCATCATAAGCCCAAAGTTTTAAAATAACTATTTTTTCATCTAGAGAGAAATGTGAAGTTTTCATTACTTCTTGAGGCGTCTCAAAAGAACCTTTCGGATCTAAAATAGCTTGCTTCAGCGTCACCATGTATTTAATTCCTCTTTTTTTCATTATATCATCACATAATTAAATGTGCATTTAACTTAAAAATATCAACTTTTAACCAAAGATTGTTGCAGAAAATAATAAATATTATTAAGAAGATTAATTTGAATGTGATTTAATCTAAGGTTAAAAAATTGAATCTTCAAATTGGTCCTATCAAACTTCAAGGGAATGTTATCCTCGCTCCTATTACCGGGGTTTCCGATCTTCCTTTTCGTAACCTTGTGAAAAAATTCGGGGCCTCTCTTGTCATGTCTGAGATGATCGCTTCTCAAGCGATGATCCGTGAAACACGCCAAAGTCTTAAAATGGTGCAAAAGACTACAGAAGAACGTCCTATGGCTGTACAATTAGCAGGTTGTGAACCTACTGTGATGGCAGAAGCTGCAAGACTTAACGTAGATCTCGGAGCTGATATCATTGATATCAATATGGGATGCCCGGTAAAGAAAATCGTTAATGGTCATGCAGGTTCATCTCTTATGCGTGATGAAGTCCTTGCTGCTAAAATTATTGAGGCAACCGTTAAAGCTGTAAATGTTCCTGTAACTTTAAAGATGAGAACCGGCTGGGATGATAATAGTCGAAATGCTCCTCGCCTTGCAAAGATTGCTGAAGAATGCGGCATTCAGATGGTCACAATTCATGGCAGGACAAGATGTCAACTTTACAATGGTCATTCAGATTGGGCTTTTATTCATCAAGTTAAAGACGCTGTAAAAATACCTGTAATTGGTAATGGTGATGTTAATACTGAAGAAGATGCCGCCGAGCTTTTACGACTTTCAGGAGCAGATGGTGTAATGATTGCACGCGGTTCTTTTGGCCGACCTTGGTTCTTAAATCAGGTAAGCCACTACTTAAATACTGGCCATAAACTTGCAGGACCTACTCTTATTGAGATGAAAGAGATTGTTTTAGAACATTATAATGCAATTCTCGCATATCATACCCCAGACTTGGGCGTAAAAATGGGGCGCAAACATTTAGCTTGGTATAGCCGAGGCCTTCCTAATTCAGCAGAATACCGCGTCAAAGTTAATCAACTACAGGAACCGCATGAGGTAATTTCTTTTATTCATAGCTTTTTTGATACTATTATTGACAATCCTTTATAACCAGTGGCAGCATAGATTTTTATGAAAACACCCCATCCAAAAACCTGTCTTCAACAAGAAATGAGTAATGTTGGTTTATCTGTCATTGTCGAAGCAAAGTTAAGAGAATATTTCTCCGCTCTCGGTGACATAAAGCCCACGTGTAGTCTCTATGAGCATGTTATTCGTGAGGTCGAACGCCCCCTGATTTCTCTCGTTCTTGAACATACCAAAGGGAATAAAGGCAAGGCTGCTGACCTTTTAGGTATCAATCGCAATACTTTACGTAAGAAATTACAAGAACATAATCTTACCTAAGGCGGCCCCCTTTATGAAACTATCTACTCTTCTATCCTTCAATATCTTTACAAAATGGAGGGTATGGCTTTTAATAGTTGCAGGGATCGCTTGTGGGATAGCAACTTATTTTACATTCAGTCATACGGGGTTGTTGGGAACAAACTCTCAAGCCATTGTTTTACTTTTAAATATAGATTTGGCAATTTTATTGCTATTTGTCATTATAATTGCACGGCGTCTTGTTAAATTATGGGGGCATCGCCGACAAAAACGTGCCGGCGCAAAACTTCATACCCGATTAGCTTTTATATTTGGGGCCCTAACTGTTGCCCCTACTATATTGATTTCTATTACCTCGGGTTACCTTTTTAATGCTGGAATTGGATCATGGTTTAACGAAAGAATCAGCACAGCACTTCAAGAATCTACCGCTGTTGCCGAAGCTTATCTAGAAGAACATAAAAAAGTTATTAGGGCAAATTGTGAAGGTATGGCACATGCCTTATCAGATAATTTTCAACTTCTTTTAAATGACCCTATTCACTTTAATCAAGCCCTTGATATAGAACTACAAGTACGCTCTTTGGATGAAGCCATAGTTTTCAACCCTTCCCCCGAAGTTCTTGCACGATCTCGGTTAAGTTTCTCTCTTGAATTTGAACCTATTTCTGAAATCGATCTCGAAAGAGCAGAAAAATCTGTTGTTATTAATACATCACAAAGTGGAGACCGTGTCCGCGCACTTATGAAGCTGCCTAATTATAATGCATACCTTCTTGTTGGAAGATTGGTTGATCCTGTTGTTTTAAAAAGAATTGCAAATACAAAAGACGCTGCCAGTGAATATAACCAGCTTCATGACATCCAGAAGCAATTAGAAATTAGATTTTTTCTCGCATTTATTTTAATTTCTCTGATTTTGTTAGCAATTGCTATATGGGTAGGGCTCAATTTTGCGAATCAACTAGCGTACCCCATTATTGATCTCATTGAAGCTGCTGAAAAAGTCGCTTCAGGCAATCTTAATGTAACAGTTAAAGACGGCCGCCAAGAAGATGAATTGTCTATCCTTGGCCGAACCTTCAATCATATGACGCACCAATTGCAAGTTCAACAACAAGAACTTATCGAAGCCAATCATCAAATTGATCAAAGACGTCAATTTATTGAAGATGTCTTAAGGGGCGTAAGTGCTGGCGTTATTGAACTTTCTTCAAAAGGGATCATTCGCCTGCTTAATCGTTCAGCGCTTGAGCTTCTGCGTCTTAATGATCACGAAATTCTGGGACAAAAACTTGCAAAAATAATTCCAGAGATGGGTGAAATTCTCATGCAAGCAAAAGAGAATAAGATTAATTTTTATCAAACTGAACTTAATTTGACACGAGAAGGTTTTACGCGCGTCCTGCTTGTGAGAGTTGTTCAGGAAAAAGGAGAAGAGTCTCTACAAGGAATTATCGTCACATTTGATGATATTACGGCTCTTGTTTTTGCCCAAAGAAAAGCTGCATGGGCAGATGTCGCCCGTGGAATCGCTCATGAGATTAAAAATCCTCTTACCCCTATCCAACTTTCTGCTGAGCGTTTACGTCGAAAATATCTTCCAGCCATTCAAAATGACTCTCAAGCTTTTGAAACATGCATTGAAACAATTATCCGCCAAGTTGATCATATCGGACGTATGGTCACGGAGTTTTCCGATTTTGCACGGATGCCAGCCCCTCAAATAACCCTTACAAATCTCATCGAATTATGCCAACAAGCTATTTTTCTTCAGCAATCTGCCCATCCAGAAATTGAGTTTGATTTTTCAAATACTTATCAACATTTAGATATCTATGCTGATTTGTCTCAAATTGGTCAGGTTTTGACAAATTTAATCCAAAATGCTATTGATTCAATTATAAATTGGCAGAATGAAACAAAAGAAAAAACTACTTTAGGGTGGATAGGATTAAAAATTATTCTTGATGATAAAAAATTGACTCTTTTAATTGAAGATAATGGAAAAGGCTTCCCTGAAAATCGTTCCTCTCTTACAGAACCTTATGTAACTTATCGTGAAAAAGGAACAGGACTTGGCCTTGCAATTGTAAAAAAAATTATTGAAGATCATGGAGGAGAGATTAATCTAGAGGATCGAAGCGTAAGAGGGGCTTGTGTACGTATCACTCTTCCAACTACAATTATAGAAAAGGTTGTTATGATGCCTTCTGTCCCGTTTAATATATCTTAGGAATTAGATTATGGCACGTGACATACTTATTGTAGATGATGAGGCAGATATTGGACGCCTTATGACCGAAATCCTCGAAGATGAGGGATATCAATGTCGCCACGCAATAGATGGGACAAAAGCTCTAGAAGAAATCCACATGAGACGCCCAAGTTTAGTCATTTTAGATATCTGGTTGGGGGATAGCCGCTTTGATGGGATAAAACTTTTGGAACTCATCAGAAAGGATCATATAGACCTCCCCGTGATCATGATGAGTGGCCATGGCACAATTGAAACTGCCGTTACTGCCATCAAAAATGGAGCCTATGATTTTATTGAAAAGCCATTTAAAGCAAATCGTCTATTATTAGTGATTGAAAGAGCCATTGAAGCTGCGAAACTAAAACGAGAAAATAAAGAACTAAGATCTAAAACATCTATTCTCACTCAATTAATTGGCGCTTCTCCTTCAACAAATCAGATAAGGCAACAAATTGAACGGGTTGCCTCAACAAGTAGCCGCGTCTTAATCTCCGGTGCATCTGGCGTTGGAAAAGAAGTTGTTGCTCGCCTTATCCATAATAAATCACGAAGAGAAAAAGGGCCCTTTATTGTCCTGAATTGTGCAACCTTAAATCCAGAACGTTTTGAACAAGAGCTTTTTGGACAAGAAAATGAACAAGGAATCAAAATTGGTCTTTTAGAACAAGCTCACCAAGGCACATTGTTTCTTGACGAAGTATCAGATATGCCCTTGGAAACACAAGGGAAGATCGTTCGTTCTTTACAAGAGCAAAACTTTTTAAGAGTCGGTGGAACAAAAAAAGTACAAGTCGATGTCCGCGTTTTAGCTTCTTCTTCTCAAGATATAAAACTAGAAGTTATGGAAGGAAAATTTCGCGAAGATTTATATTATCGCCTTAATGTTGTCCCTCTTCGTGTTCCGTGCCTTAAAGAAAGACGTGATGATATTCCGCAATTAGTCGAAGAGTTCACCCAACGCATCGCTTCTTCTCAAGGCTTACCTTTGCGCATTTTTACCAAAGAAACTCTTCTTATTTTGCAATCATATGATTGGCCCGGCAATATAAGGCAGCTTAAAAATGTTATTGAATGGATCCTTATTATGGCCATGGAAAAAGAAGATCATTATATCACCCCTGACTTTCTTCCTGCAGAAATCTGTGGCGAGACCCCTTCTTTATTACGAAATGAAGAAAGTTCTAAACTGATGAGTCTTCCGCTACGTGAAGCAAGAGAACATTTTGAGAAAGATTATCTTTTAGCGCAAGTCGCTCGCTTCTCAGGAAATATTTCACAAACTGCTCACTTTGTAGGAATGGAACGCTCTGCTTTACATCGAAAATTAAAAACTCTCCAGATTGAACGTAACAACCGTTAATAAACTAAAATTATCAAAAGAGGTTTTATGCGAGTCATTATTTGTGGTGCAGGTCAAGTTGGTTTTAATTTAGCTCGCTATCTCTCTGAGCGCGATAATCATGTTACTGTGATTGACTCTTCAGCAGAACTTATTAATAGAATTAATGATCGCTTAGATGTGAAAGCCATTTGCGGATTTGCCTCTCATCCTGAAGTTTTAGAAAGTGCAGGTGCAGCCTCAGCAGACATGATCATTGCAGTAACCTATTCAGATGAAGTCAATATGATTGCCTGTGAGATTGCTCATGCTCTTTTTAAAATTCCAACTAAAATCAGTCGTATTCGTAGTCAGGCTTACCTAGATCCAAAATGGTCTCGACTTTTTTGTAAAGAACATCTCAGTATTGATGTCGTTATTTCACCTGAAGTTGAAGTCGCAAAATCTATCAGCCAAAGCTTAAGCATCTCTGGTGCTTCTGACCTCATTTCTTTAGCAAATGGTCGCGTTAATATTGTTGCTGTAAGATGTACCCAAGATACGCCGGTAATCAACACCCCTATTAGTCATGTCACTAGCCTTTATCCAGACTTAGACCTCACCGTTATTGGAATTGTCCGAGAAGAACATAACTTCTTGCCCCAACCTCAAGATATTCTTCAAGTAGGAGACGCCGTTTATTTCGCCGTTTCTCAAGAACAAATTTCCCTTGCAATGAATGCTTTTGGATTTGAATATCAAGCGGCCCATAGACTTTTAATTCTAGGAGGAGGCAATATTGGCTTGAGTTTAGCTCAAGAAATAGAGTTATCACACCCGGAAGTTCAGATAGAAATTATTGAAAAAGATCCTGCAAGAGCTGAATCTATCGCCAGTGTTTTGAAGAATACGATTGTACTTTGCGGAGATGCTCTTGAGAGTGAAATTCTCCAAGAAGCAAGCGTTTCAACCACAGGAACTGTTGTTGCTTTAACTGAAGATGATCGGGTCAACACACTTGCCTCTCTTCTTGCAAAACGCTTAGGGGCCACAAGAGCTCTTGCTTTGATTAATAATACCTCTCATGCTCCTCTTGTAACTTCTTTAGGTGTAGATGCAATCATCACTCCCCGTAAAATCACCGTTTCTAAAATTCTCCAGCATGTCCGGAGAGGTCGAATTAGATCTGTTCATTCTTTAGGCGAAAATTTTGGTGAAATCATTGAAGCGGAGGCCGTGCAAACTTCGAGTCTCATCGGCTCAACCGTTCAAGATCTCAATAGCGATAAAGAAATTATTGTTGCCGCTATTATTCGTAATAGTGAGGTGATTATTCCTCTTCCATCGACCATTATTCAGTTAGAAGATCGCATTATTATTATGGTTGCAAACCAAGCAATCTCAAAAATTGAAAAATTGTTCTCAGCAAGAATTGATTATTACTAGTTCATAACATCAATCCTCAAAATTTCTTAGATTTTTGAAGAGTCGTTTTTCTCCTATTGTTGTTAGGGAGTTTATTTTTTTGCTTATTTTAAACTTACTATTTTAGACTATTTTAATTTTATATCTTTTATAAAGTATATTAATATAATCTTAAAAGGTACGAGGAGCGAAATAGATTAAGCATGAGAAAATCAACCCATAATACCGAAACAGAAATAAACCCAGTTGACATTTTTGTAGGACAAAAATTAAGAGATTTTAGAGAAAAAGTAGGTTGGACCCTTTCAGATTTAGCAGAAAAAGTTGGTGTTTCGCATCAACAAATTCATAAATATGAGCAGGGGCTTACTAAAATTTCTGCAAGTATGCTTTACAAGCTTACGACGATCTTTAAAACTACTTCTAACTGTTTTTTTGAAGGATTTAACCCGGAACTTCTTCAGGAAAAAGAAATAAAAACAGATGATCTTATTTCTCTTGAAACAAAAGGACATATTAATTTACTTCTTATTGAAGATAATCCAGCCGACGAATTTCTAGTCCGGAAAGTTCTTGAATCTGCAAAATATCAATTTGATATTTACTGCTTACATGAGGGAGATGAAGTCCTTGATTTTTTACGCCATAAGATTTCTCTGACCTCTTTTTCACGCCCAGACATCATTCTTCTTGACCTTAACCTTCCTAAAGTCAATGGTCTTTCTATCCTCAGAGCGTTAAAGCAAGATCGTGATTTGCAAGGAATTCCCGTCCTTGTCCTAACCAGTAGCTTAAGCAAGATGGATATGGTCAATGCCTATAAAAATTATGCAAGTGGCTACATTATTAAGTCTTTTGAATTTGAAATTTTCAAAAAGAATCTATTAATGGCTCTTGATTATTGGGTAGAAACTGTCGTTTTTCCAGAGCAAGTTTAAGCAAAAAAATAGAAAAATAGAGGAAAAAACTTTTTCGAAGATAAACTATTATCCTCTCTTTTCCCCTCTCTTACGTAGCCCATAGAATAGCAGCCAGGGTTAAAATAGCCCCTAATACAGCTATAATATTTACGCTCATAAGGATTTTATCCTTAAGAAGGTGACCATAAATAACCCAACTTATGGAAGAAAAAAGAGCGATTGTAAATCCACTCAAAGAAACCCCTTGAGCATTCCCTGTAAGAAAAATCTTAATGGCTTGAAGATAAAAAAGAGATTGACCCACAATCCCCATACATAACATGTACTTTGCATAATATTTTAAGAATTTACTTTTGCTTGAACTTTCTTTTTCTGTCTTTTTAACCTCAATCTGAGGTTTGGTAATTTCCTCATTATTATAATTAACTGCTTTCTTCTGAACTTGAGCCATTGGAAATATTACTCCTATATTTTGTACATTTGTTAAATAGGATTAAAAATAAGAATAAAAACAGAAGAAAATCACTTATTTTTTAAACTTTTACATTTATCTCTTTTGATGAAAACTGATTATTGGAAATAATATTTATAACTCAAGGGGAAGAGAAATGAATTCCAAACAAGATTTTATAAAAAAACTGAAGAAAAAATTTTACTCTTTTGATAAAAATATTTCTTACATTACAAACGCTTCAGGCAATGAGTTCTTTAATAAAAAATTAGACGACATTAATCCTTATCTTCAAGATGCTTTTGATATTTACAAAAAAATAAGAATCTCAAAAGAAGAAGAATGGGGGAAATTTCGCCCTCTTGCATCAAATATTTTCCAAAAATTAACAGAAAAATTCTCAGCTGCTATTAAAGATATTAAAAAATAGAGGATATAAAAAAATTCCCCTTCTCTTCTTAAGAAAAGGGGTTTCCTCTTTTGGAATTTATAAGGTTTTCCGGGACTTTGACGCCTTCTTCTTTTTGCATGAGTTAAACTTTTTATATCTCTCGAGAAAAAAATTCTCAGATATTTTTCAAATGATTTGAAATTTCTTGAAGCGTACAATGTGTAAGATCTTTACTAACCTCTTTATGAATAAAATCTTTGAACTTAGGATCTAGATTTTTCCTAAGTTCACCAAGCATTTTGGGTTCAGAAAATACAATAATACATTCCGTAGGATACAATTTAAGGATATTTTCAAGGACCCGACTAATTTCTAACGAAAAGCTTCTTCTTTCATTTTCTTTTGCCTCATGATGAGGATCTAGAAAATGACTTGAAACTCCCCTTTTACGAAAAAAATTATCGCGCCCTTTTTGGAGTAAAACTTTCCACCATTTTTCTGCTTTTATGCCCTTCAACAGATGTTGGACTTTCTTCCCTTTAGAAGAATAAAATTTAGCTACTTTACTATCTGTAATTAATACTAGTACGTTCGATGTAACCATTTATATTTCTTCCTTTTTTAAAGTTAATTATGGGACATTATTAAGATCAATCCTAAAAGTATATAAGCCGCTAAAAAAGAAATAGGCACAAACATTTCTCGAAGAGTCAGCGAATTTTTGATTTCATCCAAGTAAGCCTTATGAAGTAAAGTGCCAAATATAGGCAATGGTAAATAATTCTCGATCACTAAAAGCAAAGCGCGTTTTTGTTCAATGGTTTTTTTGATTGTTGCTAAATAACTTAACCATGAACAACAGAGAACAAAACCAAGCAAAACAAGAACCCAAATGATCAAAGGTTTTTGTTGATTATTGAGATTAAAGATATCTCTTATATAAACAATTGAAGAAATCCCCAACGAATTAACGGTAACCCAAAAATTATTGGCTGATTCCCGCTGCTGATTACTCGTATTAATTGAATCACTAAGGATCTTATATTGATCTATGATTTGCTCTTGATTCGCATTTTTATTCAGAGATATTCCTTTTTTTATATCTTCCGCTTGCTTCGCCACCATATAAAACCTTCCTGAGTTAAACCCTTAATTAGACATAGGGCAAGACCTTCCCCTAAGTAGTATGAGCAAAAGTAGAGAATCATAATAGTTGATATTTTCTCAATAATTCGCATGGTTATATAATTTTTTTTGGATTACTGTTGTGTAGATAGACACCAGCAGAAAGGAATATACTCATGAAAAATAAAACGATATTTTCAACTATTATTTTGACAACGGTATTAACTGGAACCCTCTTAACGGGCTGTGCGGTTTTTCACGATCGGGAAACGCCAGGAGAATATATTGATGACTCTGGGAAAACGGCAAACATCAAGTCATTACTGATCGCGGAACCATCCCTGAATGCCACAGAAATCCATGTTGATACATTCAAGGATACTGTTCAATTAAGTGGTTTTGTCAAAACACGGGAACAAGCAAACACAGCAGAAAGAATTGCTCGCCAAACCAAAGGTATTAAGAAAATTATAAATAATATCAAAGTACAACGCTAATAACAGAGGGTTTGTAGGAATTCCTACAAACCCTCGTTTACTCACTTAGCCGCTATTTCCTTAAACTAAATTTTTGGAATATTGGCCGCTTAACTTTCAAAAGAAATTTCTTCTTTTTTTAAACTTTTAATAATAAAAATTTTTTATTATACCGCCTTATAGTTATTTTATAATAAAGTTAACCCTTATGAAAATTTTTATTAATTTAAACTCAAGGATTTTTTTTTGAAAAACCACCTAAAAGATCTTGTAATTCAAAAAGAAAATGAAGATCTTCTCAAAGTCTTTATTAAAACAATGCCAACAGCTGTTGCTATGCTTGATGACAAATTACAATATATCATTACAAGTGATCGCTGGTTTGAGGAAACGAATTTACCCGAGAGCGACATCATCGGAAAATTGCACTATGAAGTGGTTCCCGACCTTCCTGAACGATGGAAAGAAGTCCACCAGCGATGTTTAAAAGGAGAGCATATAAAATGTGATGAAGACGTTTTTATACGCTCAAATGGTAGTGTTGAGTATCTCAGATGGGAAAACTTACCATGGTATAAATCTCCTGGCCACATTGGAGGCCTTATTATGTTTGTTGAGCATATTACAGAACGTAAGATTGTTGAGAAGAAAATGGAAAAAATGCTAACCCAGCTAAAAAAATCCAATAATGAATTAAAACAATTTGCGCACATGTGCGCCCATGATTTGACGGAACCTCTTCGAACCATTACAAATTACATTCATTTAGTTGAAGAAAAACTGCAAAATAAAGACCTTGCAGATATTAACGATTATCTTAATATCATTCATGATGGCGCCACTTACATGCGGGCTCTTGTTCAAGGAATCTTAAATTATTCCCAAATGGGGCTTCATAAACCGGATAAATCCTTCTTTAATTTTGAAAAAATAATCAAAAATACCCAGATTACCCTTGCTAAGAAAATTAAAGAAAAAAATGCTGTTATTCAGTGGAGTGATTTACCAAAAGTTTATGCCGATGTCACTCTCCTCACTCAAGTCATGCATAACCTTATCAGTAATGCTTTAAAATTCAACGGCAGTGAAACGCCGATAATCACAATCACGGCAGAAGAGAAAAAAGACGCTTGGCTTATCAACATTACTGATAATGGAATAGGTATTGATAAAAAATACCATGCTAATATCTTTAATATCTTTGTCCGACTTCATCGAAAATCCCAATATCCGGGTTCTGGGATTGGTTTAGCTTCATGTAAAAAAATCATAGAAGATCATGGGGGCGAAATAGGCGTGCAATCTAGCCTCAATAAAGGCTCTACCTTTTGGTTCACCTTGCCAAAAAAATAACTCCTTTCGTTGATAAGAAAAGAGAAATATCTGTTGAGAAAAGTTTTCTTCCTCGCATCCTCTCTTGAGAGATGACTTACTTAAGTCGACGCACCCAAGCTTGCCAATCGCGCGCACCCAAATCTTTTTCAAACGAAAGTAACTCTTTCACCGTTTTTGCACAGATCGATTCATCAGGAATCATAAGCTCTTGATTCATGGCCAACGCTAAACACTGCGCCTTACAAGCCTGTTGAAGATGATGCGTATAAAACATGGCCTCGTGAAGAGTCTTGCCACACGTTAAAGAGCCATGATTCCTCATCAGCATAACAAATTTATCTTGTAAATCATCAACAAGATCTGCTCCTTGTCCCTGATCAAGCGTGAGAGAATTATAAGTGTGATAAGCGATTTGATCATAAAAATGAAGGGCCCATTGACTCAAGGGTTGCAACCCTTTTTTGAGGGCTGAAACCGCCACAATCTCAGGTGTATGAATATGGAAAATTGCATTGATATCAGGCCGGCGTCGATAAATAGCCCCATGAATCACATAGCCTGTCTCATTATATTGGTACTCAGAACCTTCTAAAATCTCGCCCTCAAGAGAGACTTGCAGTAAGCACTCAGGCGTTACCTCTTCAAAACAAAGCCCAAACGGATAGATGTAATAGGAATGACCGTCTTCTGCACGAACGGATAAATGCGTATAGGTGTGGTCATCCAAGCCTAAATAAGCATGGATACGATAGGCATAGGCCAAGTCTTTTCGTAAAAGGCTCATCATCTCGATCTTTTGTTTTCTTTCCACCTGCTTTGTAATTATCACAAGTGATAAATAATGCTAGAGATAAAAGAGGCTCATCAAGACTTCATTTTACCTTTTTATAAACTTCCAATCATGGTTGAGCGCCTCTTTCAAGCAATATTTTTCTCTATCTTTTTTTTATCTTACTTTTTACCCTGCGCTTCATTGCTTATCCCCGCACAACACCTGAAATTCCAGCAAAGATTCCCGCGTGATCGCGTCCTTTTTCAGCTCGTTCTCTTGACCAACAAACCGAAATAATCCTTTCCCATGAGGCTCCATGGAAACTTCCTGTCCTTCCAATTTTTGCTTCAAAAGCGCCGTCATTTGAGTGATTTCTTGAGCTCCTTTATAGGTACTGACGGCTCTCAAATTAAACGTGATTGTTCCTCGCGTCACATCAGGGAAAGACCATGATTGACTTATTTCCTCATAAACAACATAAGGAGTTCTCGCCTCTGGGGGCACAAAACCATATACCAAAATATCTTCTTTTAAGAGGTTCTCGATCAAAGGAAACACCGAAATCTTTGTCATTTCTTCTCCTCTTCATGATCTTTTAAAGCCATCCCACAGAACTGTTGCCATCCTCCATGAAGATCATCTTCTCCATCTGCAAAAATAGTGTAAGAGGTCCGCGCGCCTTTAAGACGCATTCCGGCTTTAATAAGAATATGACGACGAGCAGAGAATATATAAATGGGATTCTCAAGATATTTTGCCCCGAGCCGATACCCTCGCGTGGCATGCCCCATATGGCGCCTTATAGGAGGTAATATCTCTCGTTTTACCCAGAGTCGACCGATATCTTGCCACTCTTCTCTCACCCTTCCTTCTTGATCTGATAGAGGCCTATTTTGCTGTACAAGCACAAGCTCTTGCAAACTATTTAAGGTTGTTTTCATCTTTTGATTCCTTTTTCGTCAGTCTACCCTAATCGCTGAACACGATAAGGTTGAATCAATTGAATGGCCGCATTACACAACGGAAGAGGAACAGCTTGATTATCATTGCTGGAGACACGCTTTTCAAAAAGCTCCGCCACCATCATTAAGATCCCATGCTGAAGGGATTCAGGAATATCCTTATGATGCAAACCATAACCTGCCTTAAAATCAACTTGGATCATGCTGTTCCGGCTGGCCTCAAGGCTTAAGGTTTTTCCGAAATAAAGTTTGGCAATGCGCCCTGCGGTATCAAGACGATAATCTTTTAACTCACATTGGCGATATGGCTCGATAAGTTTCGGGCAGCTCAAAAGTTCGACAAAAGGTGACCGCGGAAGCTCAATGCCTTGATCATGGTGACGGTGGTTTCCGGTTAGGAAACCATTGTCACTTTTCGTCATGCAAAAACCCGCATTTACCGTAAAGCGCCACGTCTGATGAATAAGTGAACGGGCTGTAAATGCTTCAACAGCAAGTCGCGCTGTTTTGATGAGATGCTTTAAGAGTTCATCTTCTTCAGAACTCTCAATCCTTAAAAAAGCTTTTACATCCGCCAAAGTCACAGGTTCTTTTCCTGGATGGTGTAATAACGTTAAACTCATTTTTTATCTTTCCCCTAGAAGTTTATCTTAACAAAAAGACTATTAAAAAATTATTACGTGAGTGAGGGGACTCCGAAAAAAACATTTTTGAAGCTCACCCTCCTCCTTTTCTAAGCTGCAAAGAAAATTACTTTGAGGGCTTCAAAATTAATCACGTCGCCTCCCACGCGTTTTGTGGTATAAAATTCCACATACGGTTTTGAACTAAATGGATCTCTTAGAATACGCATCCCCGCTCGATCAACAATTTGATACCCTTCTCTAAAATTACCAAAGACGATAGATTTTGAGGGAGTACCTGCAACCAAAGACGGCATATCTTCCGCCAAGACAACAGGATACCCCAGCAAAGTCGGACTCACGTCATCGGCTAATCCTGGCTGCCAGAGATAGTGATGGTTTTGATCTTTAAGTTTGCGGACCATGGCATGGGCAGACCGAGACATTAACCATACGGCCCCTTTTTGATATTCAGGCTTTAAGGCATTCATGGTTTCGATCAAGATATCGGCTGCATTTTGATCTGAAAAAGCCCCATCTTTCCCTGTTTTAATATGCTCAAGCTTACCCCATTCCCACGTTGCACGATCCTTCGTTTCATAGGTTAAGAATCCTTTGGGCTTATTATCCCCATCTCCCTGAATAAAGGCATGATTTTCGACCTGAGAAAGTTTCGTGGCAATCCGCCCTGCGAGCCATGACTCAACATCAACCCGCGCATCATCTAACAACTTTTGCGTGGCACGCGGTTTGGCATAAAGCTCATGTACGGGAATCCGCAACTTCATTAAAGTAGGCGTCTTTGTTTCTGGACGTTCTGCGATCTCAGTCACCCAACCAACTTCAGCTCCTTCTTTATCCAACAAGAGTTCAATTGCACTGGCCGAAATTGTGATGACGGATGAGATAGCTCGTATCGGCGATAAATCTTCCAGATCTCGACCAATACGATCAGCGATCACCTGGGGAATTAGATATCCTCCATCAGCTTCAACTCCCGTCGTTAGATTTTTTATTTCCATGCTTTCCAGGTGTTTTGCTTCTCCTTGCCGGACATAATTTAGGAGGGCTTTCTTTTGGGCCGTTTCAGCCTGTAAAAATCCTCCATTATTCTCAAAGGCCGGCCGTTTATGCGCAAGCTCAAGATGATG